>NZ_JBHVUQ010000073.1:0-30626 GCF_042884105.1 Streptomyces sp. NPDC058157 | reverse complement strand
CAGCTGCTGGGGCGCGGCTACCGGATGACCCTGCCGGTGCTGCCGCCCCGCTGAAGGGGTGCGCCGCCGGGCCGGACCGCCGCGCGGGAGTGGCGGTCCGGCCCGGCGAAACGTCCGGTCAGCGGGCCTCGACCATCCGCGCGAAGACCACCACGTTGCCGTCGTAGCCCTTGGCCTTCGAGTAGCCGCCACCGCAGGTGATCACCCGCAGCTCCGGGTGCCCGGTGTCCCCGTAGACCCGCGCGCCGGGGAAGGCGTCCTTCGCGAACACCTCGACCCCGTACACCTCGAAGACCGCCGTGCGGCCGTCGTAGCGCTCCACCTCGATGTGGTTGCCCGGCTTCATCGAGCCCAGGCCGTAGAAGACCGCCGGGCCCTGCGCGTTGTCCACGTGGCCCACGATCACCGCCGACCCCTGCTGGCCCGGCGAGATGCCGTTGAGGTACCAGCCCGCCAGGTTGCGGTCCTGCGGCGGCGGGGCGTCGATCCAGCCCTGCGCGTCCAGCCCGACCGTCATCACCGGCGCGTCCACGTTGATCGTCGGAATCCGGATGCGCTGCACCGACGAGTGGTCCAGCACCTCCATGTCCGCGGGCGGCGTGGGTGCGTTGACCGGCTGCCGGTCGGCCCGGGTGGCGACGGCCGCCGCCGCGGTGGGCTGCGGCGGCCCGTCCGCCACGTTCGCCCCGTTGCGCATCATGGCGAGGCCGCTGAGCAGCGCCAGTGCGAGCACGCCCCAGGGGGAACGTCTTCTCCGCCGCTGCTCAGTCTCGTCCTCGAGCATGGCTCTCCCTTCCCGACGCGGGGGTCCCGACCCGCGTTCCAGTCCCTCCCCTGTACGCCCTTCTTCCCGCACGCTAAGGCCGACGGGGCGGGACGGCGATCGGGGAGCGGCGAACGGGTGGTGCGTCCGGTCGGGGTGCGGCCATCCAGGTATTCATCACATAAATGCCTGACGGCTCGTGACCTGCGGATCCGTCAGATGCGCCCGGCGCGTCGCGGCGTGTCGCTCAACCGGGCGGCCCAAGGACGGAAATGCGCTGGTTGCGAGCCGCCCGGAGGGTTCGTGATGGGAGGCGTTCTCGTCGATCTGCCCGGGCCACCGCTCCGGGGCGCTCTCCCGCTGGAGGTTCCACCATGCGTGCTTTCCGCGCTCTCACCGTGACCGCGGCCGCCTGCGCCGCGCTCGGGCTCAGCACCCCGTTCGCCGCCGCGAACCCCCCGGGCGGCGGCGGTGGCAACGGGCCGAGCAACGTCACCGTCCAGCCCTACTCCGTGCACCAGGGCGCCTCGATGCAGGTCAGCGCGGCCGGCTGCCACCACGGCGGCACGGTCTGGTCGCACGGCAACTTTCCGCAGACCAACCTGTCGGCCGGCTCCATCGGCTTCGCGACCGTCCGGATCTTCAACCACGCCTCGCCCGGCCACCACACCCTGTCGGTCAAGTGCCACGACAACAACCTGGTCGCCACCCACCGCTTCACGGTCCTGGACGGCCGCGGAGCCCAGGGCGGCCTCGGCGGCTCCTTCGGCCCGTCCACCGCCGAGACGGCCATCGGGGCGGGTCTGGTCGGCGCCGCGGCGCTCGGTGCGGGCGTGCACGTGGTGCGCCGCCGCCGTCCGGCGGCCGCCGCCCGGTCCTGAGACCGTTCCCCGGAGACCGCCCGGGCCGCCCGCGCGGGCGGGGGCCCGGGCGGGGTCAGTGGCCGCGGGCCGCGCGGCGCCGGCGCAGGGCGTACGCCGCACCGCCCGCGGCGGCGGCGAAGAGGACGGCTCCCGCGGCGAGTTCGACCGGGTCGGCCCCGGCCACGCTGCCGCCGAGTCCGCCGCGGACCCCCAGCACGGCGGTGGTCGTGCTGGTGCGGGGGACCGGGTTCGTCCGGGCCGGCGGTGTGGTCCGGACGGGCGCGGCGGTGCGCGCCGGAGGTGTGGTGCGGGCCGGCGGGGTGGCGGGCGGCGGCCGCAGGCCCGTGCCGGAGGTGGCGGTGGGGGAGGGGGTGCGCCGGGTGCCGGTGGTGGAGCTGGTGGTGGGCCTCGTCGTCCCGCCGGTGATGGTGAGGTCGGTGGACCCGTTCTCGCCGTTGCAGGTGAAGGTGACGGAGTACAGGGCGCCGGGCCGGGCGTCGCGGTCGACCGTGACCTTGACGGTCCTGCCCCGCTCGATGGTCACGGTGTCGAAGACCCCGGACGAGGCGGTGGCGTAGGCGGCGCCGCAGTTGCTGACGGAGAGGGTGACCGTACCGCCGGGTGCGACCGTCGAGGGGGTGACGGCGAAGGCGAAGGAGGTGGCGGGCGCCGCCTCGGCGGCGAGGGCGCCGGGCGCGGCGAAGGCGCCGAGCGCGAGGGCGAGGCTCGTGGCGCCGGCGCTCAGCAGGGCGGTGGCGGAGCTGCGTATCGCACCCATGATCGCGTTCCTCCGGATCTCCGGGGCGCAGTCGCACGGCGATTGCCGCACGTGGGGGGTCGTGCGCCTCGATGCTCGCCACGCTAGGTCCCGGCCCGGTGACCCGCGATCAGGAACGGGCGAATGGGGCACGGCCGTAGGCCGAACCGGGGACGGACCCCCCGTCCGGGGTTTGACGGCCCGGCCGCGCCCCGGCCGCTCAGCTCTTGAGGCCGAGGTGGGGGAACTGCGCGAGGAAGGGTTCGGCGGTGGCCGCGACCCCGCGTCCGAAGGGCGCGTCGAAGTCCCAGATGAGGAACAGCAGGAAGGCGATCAGCGCGCTGAACAGGCCGGCGAGCAGCAGTTCGCGGAAGGACCGGCGGATCTGCAACATGAAGATCATCCCGACCGTCACCAGGGCCCCGGCGATCAGGCCGAACCACACCACCCCGGGCATGGTGGCCCCGGCGCTCTGGCCGCGGGCGTTGCGGGCGTCGTCCACCAGCGCGACCTCGTCGACGAGGGGCTGGTAGGCCTGCCCCTCGTGGTCGTTCTGCGGCTCGTAGTCGGTCACGTCGCGGCGGACCTTCTCCAGCAGCCGCGCGCTCTCGTCGGTGAGCTCGTTCTGCTTCGACATGTGGCTCCACTCCGTGTCGACCACGTAGGTCACGTACGCGTCGACGTCGGAGCGGATCTTCTTGCGGACGTCGGCCGGGTAGACCTCGGAGCGGACGCTGATCTCGTGCAGGGCCTGGGACTCCTGGCGCACGTACTCCTGGGCGGCCCCGCGGCCCTCCCAGACGCCCGCGATCGCCAGGCCCAGCACGATCGCGTAGATCACCCCGATCATCATCGTCATGTACTCGATGACGTCCGGGGTCTCGTCCGGATCGTCGTCCTCGGTGATCCTGCGGTGGTTGAAGAAGGCGATGGACAGCACCACGGCACAGGCCGCGGCCATCGCGAGGGTCAGGACGAGCCATTCCGACAAGACGGGCTCCCAATCGGTGGGCAGGGGCGTTCGGTGGGCGGTGCGGTGCGATGCGGTGCGATGCGATGCGGTGCGATGCGGCGCCGTGGGGCACGGTGCGGCGCCGGGCGTGGAGGAAGCGCGCCGGCGCGGTCTGGTGCGGTCTGGTGCGGTCTAGCGCGGGCGCAGCGCGACGATCGCGAGCACGGCGGGGGCGGCGGTCATCAGGGTGAACGTGACCGGCGAGATGTGGTGTTCGAGCGGTTTGCGCGCGGCCGTGTGATAGGCGGGCCTGGGCACCTTGGGCTTGGGCGCGGGCGGCTTCGGCGCCGGGGTGGGCGGCGCGGGCTCCGGCGGGGGCGGCGCGGGCGCCCGGTACACCCGGGGCGCGGGCGGCTGCGGCGCGGGCGGCTCGGGTGCGGGGGGAGCCGGCTTCGGCGGCGCGGGGGCCGGTGACGGTGGCGGCGGAGGGGGCGGGGTGGGCTTGGGCGGCGGGGTCGGTTTGGGCGGCGGCGGGGTGGGCGTCGGCGTGGGCGTCGGCGTGGGCTTGGGCGGGCACGGCGGGGGAGGGGGCGGCGGGCAGTGGTGCCCGTGCCCGTGGCCGCGCCCCTTGTCGTGGCCGCCGCCCTTGCCCGGCCGGTCGTCGTGATGTCCGCCACCCCGGGCGACCGCGCCCGCGCCGCTGCCGGCGTACGCGTAGGCCTCGACGGAGACTCCGCCGTCCCCGCCGCCGACCGTCGCGTAGGCACAGCTATCGGCCACGGCCGGAGTGGTCGACAAGGTCGCCCACAGCAGGACCGGTACCGCCAGCAGGCGTCTGGCTAAGGCTCTGTTCACCCGGGGAGCATGGGCTCGCGCGCGCCCGCGCACGCGGGACCCGGGAGCGGTTCGCCCGAACGGGCGGATCCTGGACCGGTGAGGTTTGAGACAGGTTCTGATCGGTTGTGATTGAACGCCGGTCAATTCTTAAAGGGTATTTGTCGGTTTCCGTGGCGCCCGGGCCGGGCCCCGGAGGCTTTGGTGTGTGACCAAGAACGGACCGGCAATTTCCGCTTTTGCTCGCCCCGTTGGGCAATGATCAGTACATTCGGCTCGGACAGCAGTCCGACCCCCGCCCGATCCCCGGGCGGACCAGGTACGACCACGGCACTGACGACGGCTTGGAGACCCCGATGGAACGCCCCGCCTGGGCCCCGCCAGGCATCGACATATCGGTGCCGAGCGTGTCCCGAATCTACGATTACTACCTGGGCGGCTCCCACAATTTCGAGGTCGACCGCCGGGCCGCCCGCCGGGCCATGGAATTCATGCCGGGCCTGCCCAAGGTCATGCAGGCCAACCGGGCCTTCATGCGCCGGGCCGTCCGCCACGCCGTCGCCGAGGGCATCACCCAGTTCCTCGACATCGGCTCCGGCATCCCCACCTTCGGCAACGTCCACGAGATAGCCCGCGCCGCCACCCCCGACGCCCACGTCGTCTACGTCGACCACGACCCGGTCGCCGTCGCCCACAGCCGGGCCGTCCTCGCCGACGACGACCAGACCGGCGTCATCGCCGCCGACCTGCGCAAGCCCCAGGACATCCTGGCCGCCCCCGAGACCGGCCGGCTGCTGGACCTCGACCGGCCCGTCGCCCTGATGCTCGTCGCCGTCCTGCACTTCCTGGAGGACGCCGACCAGCCCTACGCCGCCGTCGCGGAGCTGCGCGACGCCCTGGCCCCGGGCAGCATGCTGATCCTCACCCACGCCTCCTACGAGGGCATCCCGCTCAGCGAGGAGGTCGCGGCCGGCACCGTCGGCGTCTACCGCGACATCCGCAACCCGCTCGTCATGCGCGACCACGAGGAGATCACCGGCTTCTTCGACGGGTTCGAGCTCCTCGAACCCGGTTTGGTCTCCATGCCCGACTGGCGCCCCGACCGCACCGGGCCGCTGGCCGAGGGCGAGACCCCCGAGGACCCGTACGCCTTCTCGGGCTTCGCCGGCGTGGGACGCAAGGCGTGAGACTCCCCGCACCGACACCCCCGCCCGCCACCCCCGGCCAGGACCACCCGGCCGGGGGCGGCCGCGCCACGCCCGCCCCCGCCCCCGCACGGACCCCCGCGGGCGGCGGTGAAGCACCCGTCCCGCATCCCGGCCGGGCACCGCTGCGCGACCCGCACCACGACCTCGACGACCGGATCGCCCGCTTCGCCACGATCTGGGGCCGGGCCATCTTCCCCGTCACGGCCACCTCCCTGACCCGCCCCGAGTTCGAGCAGCACCTCGTCCCGCTCGCCCGGACCCTCACCGAGGCCCTGCACGCCCGGCCCTTCGACGCGAGCGCCGCCCAGGGCGTGGGCGCCGAACTCGTCGCCGTGCACTGCACCGACCCCGAGGCGCTCGCCGGCACCCTCGGCGTCGTCGAGTCCTACCTGGTCCTCTACTGCGGCCCGGACGGCATCGCCGCCGCCGACGGCGGCGAGAGCACCGAGGAGTACCGCTCCCGCTGCGCCCGGCTCCAGCACGGCATCGCCGCCGGGTTCGCCCGCGCGCTGCGCGAACGGACCCTCAGGGAGCAGGAGGCCATCGCCCGCTCCGCCCTCACCGCCCGCATCGACGCCCAGCAGGCCCTGCACGCCAGCGAGGAACGCTTCCGGGCCGTCTTCGAGGGCGCCGCCGTCGGCATCGGCATCGCCGACCTCGACGGCAACATCCTGGAGGTCAACGACACCCTCCTGAAGATGTTCGGCGGCCTGGAAGGACACGTCCGCAGCCGCAACGTCAGCGAGTGGGGACACCCCGACGACACCCCGCACGTCTGGAAGATGTACGGGGAACTCGTCCGCGGCGAGCGCGAGCACTATCGCGTCGAGAAGCCCTACTACCGGCACGACGGCACCGTCCTGTGGACCAACCTCACGGTCTCCCTCCTGCGCGACGCCGACGGCCACCCCCAGTACCAGCTCGCCCTCATGGAGGACACCACCGAGCGCCGGCTGCTCAACCTCCGCCTGCGTTACGAGGCCACCCACGACGCGCTGACCGGGCTGCCCAACCGCACGCTGTTCTTCGAACGGCTGGAGAAGGCCCTGAACGCCGCCTCCGGCAGCCGCTTCGGCCTGTGCTACCTCGACCTCGACGGGTTCAAGACCGTCAACGACAGCCTCGGCCACTCCGCGGGCGACCGGCTCCTCGTGGAGGTCGCCGACCGGCTCCAGAGCTGCGCCACCGGGCCCGGCGAGGTCGTCGCCCGGCTCGGCGGCGACGAGTTCGTGGCCCTCACCACCGGCCCTGGCGCCCAGACCGAGGAGAAGGTCACCGACCTCGCCGTCCGCATCCTGACCGCGCTGTCCACGCCCATCCGGCTGGAGGGCCGGGAGCTGTCCGTGCGCGGCAGCATCGGCATCGTCGAGGGCGCGTCGGGCGAGCGCACCCCGGCCGAGGTGCTGCGCAGCGCCGACATCACCATGTACCGGGCCAAGGCGGCCGGCGGCAACCGCTTCGAGTTCGCCGACGCCGAGGCCGACGCCCGCGCCATCACCCGCCACGGCCTGACCAACGCCCTGCCGGCGGCGCTGGAACGCGGCGAGTTCTTCATTGAGTACCAGCCCCTGGTGCACCTCCACGACGGCAGCGTGCACGGCGCGGAGGCGCTGGTGCGCTGGTCGCACCCCCAGTACGGGGTGCTCGGCCCGGACCGCTTCATCCCGCTCGCCGAGCGCACCGGCCTGATCGTGCCGCTCGGCCGCTGGGTCCTGGAGGAGTCCGTCCGCCAGGCCCGCAACTGGCAGCGCGAGCACGGCGGGGCGCCCCTGCGCGTCAACGTCAACCTCTCGCCCACCCAACTGACCCACCCCGGGCTGGTCGCCGACACCCTGCGCGTCCTGGAGTCCTCCGGCCTGGCGCCCGGCGCGCTGTGCCTGGAGGTCACCGAGTCGGCGCTGATCGGAGCCGACGACGAACTCCTCGAACCGCTGCGCCGCCTCGCGGCCCTCGGCGTGGACATCGCCCTCGACGACTTCGGCACCGGCTACTCGAACCTCGCCAACCTGCGCCGGCTGCCGGTCAGCGTCCTGAAGCTGGACCGCTCCTTCACCCAGGGCATGCAGCAGGAGCCGGCCGACCCCGTCGACGTCAAGATCGTGGAGGGCATCGTCGCCCTGGCCCACAGCCTCGAGCTGGCGGTGACGGTCGAGGGGGTGGAGACGGGGGCCCAGGCGGCCCAGCTCCGCGCCCTCGGCTGCGACACGGCCCAGGGCTGGTACTACGCCCGCCCGGGCGCCCCGGACCGCATCCACACCCTCTCCCTCTGCGACGCCGTACCCACCCGGTGAGGCGGCGGCCGGGCCCCGGCCGAGGAGGCCGCGCGCGGGGTCAGCGCATCCCGGCCTCCGTTCCCCGGCCGGGCTCGCGGACCGCCGCGAGGACCCGCCGGTGGCGTGCGGCCGTGTCGGCCAGCAGCCGCTCGGCCACCGGGAGCCGCTCGGCCTCGTAACCGTCGAGGACCCCGCCCGGCGCCGGGGCCGGGTCCGCGAGGGCCGCGGCCAGGGTCCGGGCGAGGGCGGCCGCGTCCTGGATACCGGTGTTCATGCCCAGTCCGCCGGCGATCGGGTGGACGTGTGCGGCGTCCCCGGCGAGGAGGACCCGGCCCTCGCGCATCCGGGCCGCCCGGCGGACGTTGACCCGCCAGCTGGAGAGCCAGCCCGCCTCCTCCAGCCGTATCCCCGGTATCCCGGCGTACCGGTCGAACAGCCGCTGGAAGCCCTCCGGCGTGGGCGGCAGCGGCTCGCCGTCCGCGTCGGTCTCCGGCGCCGCCTGGAGCTGGAAGGTGTCCGTCCCCGGCATCGGACAGAGCAGGATCCCGCCGCCCTCCGAGCTGAACCACTGGTGCCAGTAGGCCCGGCTCAGCCCGGGCGCCCGCACGTCGCCGACGACCATCGTCGGCTTCTCCTCCGTGTACCCCTCGAACGGGATGCCGAGGAGCTCGCGGATCGTGCTCCGGCCGCCGTCGCACCCGGCCGCGTACCGCGCCCGCACCTCCCGGCCGTCCGCCAGGCGGGCGGTGACCCAAGCCGGATCCTGCGCCAGCCCGGTGACCCGGGCCCCGTACTCGACGCGGACGCCGAGACCGGCCAGCCGCTCGCGGAGGACCTCCTCGACCTGCCACTGGCCGATCAGGAGGCCGCCGCCGTCCGCCGGGGTGTCCGAGACGTGGGCGCCGTCGAAGTACTTGCGCAGCACCGGGACGTCGGACCCCACGGCGGTCAGCCGCTCCCCGACCCCCAGCCGGGCCAGTACCTCCAGGCCGTCCGGGGTGAGCCCCTTGCCCCGGGACTCGCGGTGGGCGCCGGAGCGCCGCTCCAGGACGCGGACGCCCACGCCGCGCAGGGCCAGATCGCAGGCCAGGGCGAGCCCGGTGGGGCCGGAGCCCGTGATCAGCACCTGGGTCGTCGTGTCGGTGGTCGTGTCGGTGGTCATCGGAGGTCCTCTCTCGTCGTCGCTGAACCAAGGAAAGCGCGTCACGGGAAAAAATGCAACCTGGTCACGAAATTGACTTGGTTGTGATTTGGTCGTACGGTGGTGCCATGGAGAACACGACGGGTCTGCGCGAGAGCAAGAAACTGCGTACGCGTCGCCAGCTGGCGGCCACGGCGCTGGAACTCTTCCTGGAACGGGGCTTCGACGCCGTGTCCGTGGCCGACGTCGCCGCGGCGGCCGAGGTCTCCAAACCCACCCTGTTCCGGTACTTCCCCAGCAAGGAGGACCTGGTCCTCGACCGCTTCGCCGACCACCAGGACGAAGCGGCGCGGATCGTGCGCGACCGGCCCGCGGGCCTCGGTCCGGTGGGCGCGCTCCATGCGCACTTCCGTACGGCCCTCGCGGAGCGCGACCCCATCACCGGGCTCTGCGACCATCCGAACGTGCTGGCGTTCCAACGCCTGCTGTACTCCACCGCCAGCCTGGAGAGCCGGATCGCGCACTACACGGCCCGCGAAGTGGAGCTGCTCGCCGCCGCCCTGGAAGGCGAGCGGGTCGAGCCGCTGTCCGCCCGCCTCGCCGCGACGCACCTGGTGGCGGTCCGTCATGAACTGGGCCGGGAGAACTGGCGCCGCATCGACGCGGGCAGCACGGCGGAGGAGGCCTACTTCGCCGCCGTCGCCGATGCCGACCGGGCCTTCGGCATGCTGGCCGAGGGACTCGACCGGACCCTGGACCCCCTGATATCCCGGCCCTGAGCCCGTCGCACCGCCGGGACCGGCATGATGCCCGGTGCGGGTCGGCGGTTGGAGGGCCGAGCGGGCCGGAGGGTCGGCGTGCCCGCGGGACGGCGGGCGGGAGAGGCGGGTGTGCGGATGGCCGCGCGGTACGTGACCGAGCTGGTCGGGGCGTTGGAGCGGTACGGGGAGCGGCCCGCGATCGGGGCCGGGCCCCGGGTGCTGTGCTTCGCCGAGGTCCTGGACGCCGCCCACCGGCTGGCCGGGGCCCTCGCGGACGCCGGGGTCGGGCGGGGCACGGGACTGGCCTGCGTGACGGGCGGCAACCGGCCGGAAGCGCTGCTGGTGCGGATCGCCGCGCATCTGCTGGGGGCCCGGCTGACCCAGGTGGTGACCGGACCCGCCGTCCACGGCCTGGAGTTCATTCTCCGCGACTGCCTTCCGGCCCTGGTGGTGCACGACGTGCCGGTGCCGGCCACGGGCGTGCCGCTGCTCGGCCTGGGCGACCTGATCGTGCGGGCCGCCCGGCGCGACCCCGCCGAAGTGCCGGTGCGGGCACGGGAGGAGGACGTGGCCCGGGTGACGTACACCGGCGGGACCACGGGCCGCCCCAAGGGCGTGGCCTCCACCTTCGGGGCGATGGCCGCGCGGGACGTGCGGCGGGGGGCCGAGTGGACCGGGGCGGTGCACCTCTCGGTCACCAGCCTCGCCCAGCGGGCCGGCGGTCGGTGCCTGGAGCAGCTGCGGGCCGGGGGCAGGGTGGAGATCCTCGACCCGTTCACGCCGGGGGAGTTCGCGGCGGCCTGCCGGCGGCTCGGGCGGGTGTCCACGTACCTGACGCCCCCGATGGTGTACCGGCTGCTGGACGACCCCGTGACCGCCGGGGGCGTCCCGGGCCTGGAAGCGGTGTCCTACGGAGCCTCACCGATCCTCCCCGAGCGGCTGCGCGAGGCGGTGACCCGCTGGGGCGGGCGCTGGCGACAGGGGTACGGGATGAACGAGGCGGCCGTGATCTCCCGCCTCACCCCGGCCGACCACGACGCGGCGGTGGCCGGCCGGCCCGGACTGCTGGCTTCCGTGGGCCGGCCCGCGGCGGGCGTGGAGGTGCAGGTGCGAGACGAGCGGAACGCGGTCCTGCCCGCCGGGCGCACGGGAGAGCTGTGGATCCGGTCGGCGGCGATGATGACCGGCTACTGGAACCAGCCCGAACCGACCGCCGAGGTGCTGCGGGACGGGTGGCTGCGGACCGGCGACCTCGGCCATACCGATGCCGAGGGGTACCTCTACCTGGACGACCGGCTCAAGGACGTGGTGATCGTCGACGGCGTCAACATCTACAGCCTGCCGGTCGAGGCGGAGCTCGCCCGGCACCCGGCCGTGGCCCGGGCCGTCGTCGTCGGACGGCCCAGCCCGGCCACCGGCGAGGAGGTCTGCGCCTTCCTCGTACCGGCCCCGGGCCACCCCGCGACCGCGGCGGCCGCCGCCGGGGCGTGCGAGCGCGTGGCCCGCGAACTGGCCCCGGCGCACCGCCCGACGGCGGTCTTCTGGGTCCGGGACATCCCCCTCACGGCCCGCGGCAAGCCGGACAAACGCCTCCTACGCGCCCGCGCAGCAGAGCCACCCCACCCCGACACCCCACCCACCCCCGGCCACTGACCGGAGCCCACCCGACTCCAGCCGCTGACCAGGCCTCCGCCCGGCCGCGCCTGCGGGTCCATCCGGCCGCTCGGCGGCTCGCCCAACCCCGCCCGCTGCCCGCCGTCCCGCCCAGCCCTGACCGCTGACGGCGCCCCACCCGACTCCAGCCGCTGACCGGGGCTCCATGCGGTCTCGCCCGCGTATGCCGGCAGCTGATCGGCGCCTCCCCCGGATCCCAGCCGTCAGCCCGGCGTTCCGCCCGAGCCGGGCCGCTGACCGGGGCCCGGTCGTAGACGGGCCGACGCCCGACTCGGCCGTGCCCGCCGGCCCGAGCCGTAGGCAGGGGCGCCGCCCGCCGATCTCGCCCGCTGTCCCGCCCGCTGATCGTGCCCGTCGGGCCCCGGCAGCTCGGGCTCGGTCGTGCATCGGGGCCTCGCCGTGAACCGGGGCCGGCCGCCGGGGTCGGCCGCCGGGTCGGCCGCCGGGTCGGCCGCCGGGCCGGCCGTCGGGGTCGGCCGCGTCCGCCGGCCCGGGTCGAGGGGGAGGGGCCCCGGCCGGGGGTACGGGCGGTCGCCCCGCCGGGCTGGGTGTGGCGGGTCAGTCGGTCAGGAGGCGTTTCAGTTCGCGGGCCGCGCGGGGTGGGGCCACGTCCGTGCGGTGGGCCAGGGCGATCGTGCGGCGGAGGGGGGAGCCCGCCAGAGGGGTGGCGCGCAGGCCCGGGCCGCCGTGGGCGACGACCATCTCCGGGACCACCGCCACACCCAGCCCCGCCCGGACGAAGCCCAGGACGGCGTCCATCTCCCCGCCCTCCACCGTGAACACCGGCTCGAACCCCGCCGCCCGGCAGGCCCCCACCGTCAGGTCCCGCAGGTCGTAGCCGTGCCGGAACATCACCATGGGTTCCTCGCGCAGGTCCGCGATGCTCAGCGCCCCGCCCCCGCCCGGCTGCGGCAGGTCGCGGGACGAGACGACCACCAGGTCCTCCGTCAGCAGCTCCACCGTCGTCAGCGGCGGAGCCGACGGCGGCAGCGGCAGGACGATCAGCGCCAGGTCCAGGACCCCGCGCGCCAGTTCCCGCACCAGGTCCAGCGAACCGCCCTCCTCGATCAGGAGCTCGATGCCCGGGTGCGCCGTGTGGAAGGCGCGCAGCACCCCCGGCAGCATCCCCGTGCACACGCTCGGCGTGGCGCCCAGCCGCACCCGGCCGCGACGCAGCTGGAGCAGCTCCTGCACCTCCAGCCGCGCCGTGTCCGCGTCCGCCAGGATCCGCCGGGCCAGCGGCAGCAGCGCCTCACCGGCGTCGGTCAGCGCGATGTTCCCCCGCGCCCGGCTGAACAGCTCGGCGCCCAGCTCCCGTTCGAGCGCCTTGATCTGCTGCGACAGCGACGGCTGGGCCACGTGCTCCCGCTCTGCGGCGCGCGTGAAGTGCCGGGTCTCGGCGACGGCCACGAAGTACACGAGCTGCTGGAACTGCATCCCCCCAGGCTAGGGCCTGTCTGATCCATTGCCGCCGGGCGTGAACCGGCAGGCAGGCCCTGCCGCCCATCCAGGCCCTCCATAGCCAAGACCTATCGCGATCAGCTCCACCATGTCTTGGACCTTTCGGGACCTTGGTCCCTACGGTCTACCTCATGGCTCTGGCAACGCGGACGGATCGACGGCCGTCCACCACGCGCACGCTCTGGGACTCCACCGTCGGCAAGAAGTCCGTGATGGCCGTTTCCGGCCTGGTCATGCTCGGCTACCTCGTCGCGCACATGTTCGGCAACCTGAAGATCTTCTTCGGGCCGGGGGAGTTCAACGGCTACGCCCACGCCCTGCGCACCCTCGGTGAACCGTTCCTGCACTACGAGTGGGCCCTGTGGATCGTCCGCGTGGTCCTGGTCGCCGCCGTCGTGGCCCACGCCGTCTGCGCCTACCAGCTCAGCCGCCGCGACCTGAAGGCCCGCCCCGTCAAGTACGCCCACAAGCGGCGCCGCGCGAGCTACGCCACCCGCACCATGCGCTGGGGCGGGATCATCCTCGCCCTCTTCATCGTCTGGCACCTCCTCGACCTCACCACGCTCACCGTCAACGAGCGCGCCTGGGCCGGCCACCCCTACGAGAACGTCCTCGCGACCTTCTCCACCTGGTACGGCAACACGATCTACATCGTGGCCATGGCCGCCCTCGGCCTCCACGTCCGCCACGGCTTCTGGAGCGCCGCCCAGACCCTCGGCGCGGGCAACGCCCGCCGCGAGCGCGCCCTGAAGTTCCTGGCCGACGCCCTGGCCCTCGTCCTCTTCGCGGGCTTCGTGTCCGTCCCCGTCGCCGTCATGACCGGAGTGGTGAGCTGACCATGAGCACCGACTACGCCGCCTACACCACCGGCGACCCCGTCGCCGACACCAAGGCCCCCGCCGGCCCCATCGCCGAACGCTGGGACCGCCGCCGCTTCGAGGCCAAGCTGGTCAACCCGGCCAACCGCCGCAAGCACACCGTGATCGTCGTCGGCACCGGCCTGGCGGGCGGTGCCGCCGGCGCGACCCTCGCCGAGCAGGGCTACCACGTGGTTCAGTTCTGCTACAGCGACTCCCCGCGCCGCGCCCACTCCATCGCCGCCCAGGGCGGCATCAACGCCGCCAAGAACTACCGCAACGACGGGGACTCCGTACACCGCCTCTTCTACGACACCGTCAAGGGCGGCGACTTCCGCGCCCGCGAGTCCAACGTGCACCGCCTCGCCCAGATCTCCGTCGAGATCATCGACCAGTGCGTGGCCCAGGGCGTCCCCTTCGCCCGCGAGTACGGCGGCCTCCTCGACACCCGCTCCTTCGGCGGCGTCCAGGTCTCCCGCACCTTCTACGCCCGCGGCCAGACCGGCCAGCAGCTCCTCCTCGGCGCCTACCAGGCACTGTCGCGCCAGATAGCCGCCGGGAACGTCGAACTGCACGCCCGCACCGAGATGCTGGACCTGATCACCGTCGACGGCGTCGCCCGCGGCATCGTCGCCCGCGACCTGGTCACCGGCCGCATCGACACGTACTACGCCGACGCCGTGGTCCTGGCCACCGGCGGCTACGGCAACGTCTTCTACCTCTCCACCAACGCCATGAACTCCAACGCGACCGCCGTGTGGCGGGCGCACCGGCGCGGCGCGTACTTCGCCAACCCCTGCTTCACCCAGATCCACCCCACCTGCATCCCGCGCACCGGCGACCACCAGTCCAAGCTCACCCTGATGAGCGAGTCCCTGCGCAACGACGGCCGCATCTGGGTCCCCAAGGCCAAGGGTGACACCCGCCCCGCCGCCGAGATCCCCGAGGGCGAGCGCGACTACTACCTGGAGCGGATCTACCCCTCCTTCGGCAACCTCGTCCCCCGCGACATCGCCTCCCGCGCCGCCAAGAACGTCTGCGACGAGGGCCGCGGCGTCGGCCCCGGCGGCCAGGGCGTCTACCTCGACTTCGCCGACGCCATCCGCCGCATGGGCCGGGACAAGGTCGCCGAGAAGTACGGCAACCTCTTCGAGATGTACGAGCGGATCACGGCGGAGGACCCGTACGAGGTCCCCATGCGGATCTACCCGGCCGTCCACTACACGATGGGCGGACTGTGGGTCGACTACGACCTCCAGACCACCATCCCCGGCCTGTTCGCGATCGGCGAGGCCAACTTCTCCGACCACGGGGCCAACCGGCTCGGGGCCTCCGCCCTGATGCAGGGCCTCGGCGACGGCTACTTCGTCCTCCCCTCCACCATCAACGACTACCTCGCCCGCCACCCGCACCGCGAGGAGGTCGACGACAGCCACCCCGAGGCGGCGGCCGCCGTCCGCGAGACCCGCGACTGCCTCGCCGGGCTGCTGGCCGTCGACGGCGACCGCACCCCCGACTCCTTCCACCGCGAGATCGGCGAACTCATGTGGGAGTACTGCGGGATGGCCCGCACCGAGGAGGGGCTGCGCAAGGCGCTGGCCCGCATCCCGGAGATCCGCGAGGAGTTCTGGCGGCGCATCAAGGTCCCCGGCAGCGGCGAGGAGTTCAACCAGTCGCTGGAGAAGGCCAACCGCATCGTCGACTACCTCGAACTCGCCGAGCTGATGTGCCTCGACGCCCTCCACCGCGCCGAGTCCTGCGGCGGCCACTTCCGCGAGGAGTCCCAGACCCCGGACGGCGAAGCGGCCCGCCGCGACGAGGAGTTCGGCTACGCGGCCGCCTGGGAGTACCAGGGAACCGGCGCCGCACCCGTCCTGCACAAGGAAGACCTGGTCTTCGAGTACGTCCACCCCACCCAGCGGAGCTACGCATGAAGCTCACCCTGCGCGTCTGGCGCCAGCAGAACGCCGCCGCCCCCGGCGCCATGGCCTCCTACGAGGTCGACGGCATCTCGAAGGACATGTCCTTCCTGGAGATGCTCGACACCCTCAACGAGGACCTCATCCTGCGCGGCGAGGACCCGGTCGCCTTCGACCACGACTGCCGCGAGGGCATCTGCGGCGCGTGCAGCCTCGTCATCAACGGGGACGCCCACGGCCCCGAGCGCACCACCACCTGCCAGCTCCACATGAGGTCCTTCGCCGACGGCGACACCATCGACGTCGAACCGTGGCGGGCCTCGGCCTTCCCCGTGGTCAAGGACCTCGTGGTGGACCGCAGCGCCTTCGACCGGATCATCCAGGCCGGCGGCTACATCACCGCGCCCACCGGCTCCGCGCCCGAGGCGCACGCGACCGCCGTGCCCAAGCCGGACGCCGACTCGGCGTTCGAGCACGCCGAGTGCATAGGCTGCGGCGCCTGCGTGGCGGCCTGCCCGAACGGCTCCGCGATGCTGTTCACCTCCGCCAAGGTCAACCATCTGAACGTGCTCCCGCAGGGCTCGCCCGAGCGCGAGACGCGGGTGCTGGACATGGTGGCGCGGATGGACGACGAGGGTTTCGGCGGCTGCACCCTGACCGGCGAGTGCGCCACCGCCTGCCCGAAGGGCATCCCGCTGCCGTCGATCGCCGCGATGAACAAGGAATGGCTGAGGGCGCTCCGCAAGCGATGACGCCCTCCCCGGAGCGACGCCCGCCCGGCCGGCCCGATCCGCCGACCGGGCGCACGTCGGGCCGTACGCCGTGCCGTGCGCCGGGGGCGTCCGCGCGGCGGGGCACAGTGGGCGCATGCCGGCAGTCCCCGCCCGTCCCGGGCCGCACCGTCGCGGCGTGCTCGCCGCCCTGGCCGCCCTGGCGCCCCTCGCGGCGGCCGGGTGCACGGAGCGGGAGCGCCGCGCACCCGCGCCCGGGCCGCAGCCACCCCCCAGGGACGCCCTCGTCATGGTGGTCCCGCACGGGGAGAAGCCCTACGCCGGGGCCACCGGCGAGGACGACGAGGGCAACGAGGACCCCGGCTTCCTCGCCGGACGCGGCCGCCGCCGGGCCGAGGAACTCCCACGCCTCTTCGGCCCCGCCCACGGCGCCCCGCTGCCCCGCCCCGCCGCCCTCTTCGCCACCGGGGGCCCGCGATCGGCCCCCGCCCGGTGCCGGCAGACGCTGGCCCCCCTGGCCGCCGCCCTGCACCTCCCCGTGCAGGACCGGTTCGCCCTCGGAGCCGAGGCCGCACTGGCCCCGGCCGTCCTGGCATCCCCCGCGCCGGTCCTCCTGTCCTGGGAGCCCGCCGGGATCCCCCGGCTGGCCCACGCCCTCGGCGCCCACGGCGTCCGGGGCCTCCCCGCGGCCTGGCCCGACCGCAGCGACCTCGTCTGGACCTTCACCCGCAGCCGCGGCACCTGGTCCTTCCGTGAACTCCCGCAGCGCCTCCTGCCCGGAGACGCATAGCCCTATCGGCCGAGCGCCCGCGCGAGGTAGGGGCCCGTGCGGCCGGCCGTCGACGCGGCCACCTCCGACGGCGGGCCGCAGGCCGTGATCCGGCCGCCCTCCGTGCCGCCGCCCGGGCCCAGGTCGATCACCCAGTCGGCCCCCGCCACGACCTCCATGTCGTGCTCCACGACCACCACCGAATGCCCCGCGTCCACCAGCCCGTGCAACTGCCGCAGCAGCACCCGCACATCGGCCGGGTGCAGTCCGGTCGTCGGCTCGTCCAGCAGGTACAGGGTGTGGTCGCGGCGCGAGCGCTGGAGCTCCGTCGCCAGTTTGATCCGCTGTGCCTCCCCGCCCGAAAGCTCCGTGGCCGGCTGCCCCAGCCGCAGGTAGCCCAGTCCGATCTCCTCCAGCGCCCGCAGGCTGCGCGCCGCCGCCGGGACCTCCGCGAAGAAGCCGGCCGCCGCCTCCACCGTCAGCCCCAGCACCTGCGCGATGTCCAGCCCCTCGTAACGGACCTCCAGCGTCTCGGCGTTGTAGCGGGCGCCGGCGCACTCCGGGCACGGAGCGTACGTACTGGGCAGGAACAGCAGCTCCACCGAGACGAACCCCTCGCCCTGGCAGGTCTCGCAGCGGCCGCCCGGCACGTTGAAGGAGAACCGGCCCGCCTTCCAGCCGCGTTCGCGTGCCTGCGGGGACGCCGTGAACAGCTTGCGCACCACGTCGAACAGCCCGGTGTACGTGGCCAGGTTGGAGCGCGGCGTCCGGCCGATCGGCTTCTGGTCCACCTCCACCAGCCGCCGCACCGGGAACCCCGCCTCGCCCAGCCGCGCGGCCACCTCCTGTGCGAGCACCCGCCCGACCAGGGTGGACTTCCCCGACCCCGACACCCCGGTGACGGCGGTGAACACCCCGAGCGGGAACTCGGCCGTCAGATCACGGAGGTTGTGCCGCCGCACCCCCTCCAGCCGGACCGAACCGGTGGCGGCGCGCACCGGCCGGGCGGCCCCGCAGGCGCCGGCCCGGGCGAACAGGTGCCGGGCCGTCGCCGACTCCGCGACCCCTTCCAGCCCCCCGGGCGGCCCGCTGTACAGCACCCGGCCGCCGTGCTCCCCGGCCAGCGGGCCGACGTCCACCAGCCAGTCCGCGCGCCGCACCACATCCAGGTGGTGCTCCACCACGAACACCGTGTTCCCCGCCGCCTTGAGCCGCTCCAGCACACCCAACAGCGCCTCGGTGTCGGCCGGATGCAGCCCCGCCGACGGCTCGTCCAGCACGTACACCACCCCGAACAGCCCCGACCGCAGCTGGGTCGCCAGCCGCAGCCGCTGGAGCTCCCCCGCCGACAGGCTCGGCGCGGTCCGGTCCAGGCTCAGATAGCCCAGCCCCAGCTCCGTGACCGGCGCGATCCGTGCCCGCAGGTCCGCCACCAGCACCCGCGCCGCCTCGGTGGCCGGCGCCGCCCCGGCCAGTACGGAGTCCAGCTCGCCCAGCGCCAGCGCCGCCAGTTCCGCGATCGTCCGCCCCGCGAAGGTCACCGCCAGGGCCTCGGGCCGCAGCCGCCGCCCCCCGCACACCGGGCAGGGAGCGTCGGTGAGGAACTTCTCGGCGCGCGCCCGCAGGGTGGCGCTCTTGGTGTCGGAGAAGGTCCGCATCACATAGCGGTGGGCGCTCATGTACGTGCCCTGGTACGGGCGTTGGATACGGTCAGCCTCCCGCACCGGGTGCACCGTCACCACCGGCTGCTCCTCGGTGAACAGGATCCACTCCCGGTCCCCGGCCGGCAGTTCCCGCCAGGGCCGGTCCACGTCGTGGCCGAGCACCTCCAGGATGTCCCTCAGGTTCTTGCCCTGCCAGGCCCCGGGCCAGGCGGCGATCGCACCCTGACGGATCGACAGTCCGGGGTCGGGGACGAGGAGTTCCTCGCTGGTGCGGTGGATGCGTCCCAGGCCGTGGCAGGAAGGGCAGGCGCCGGCTGCGGTGTTGGGGGAGAAGGAGTCGGAGTCGAGCCGTTCGGCGCCCGGCGGGTAGTCGCCGGCCCGGGAGAACAGCATCCGCAGGGAGTTGGACAGCAGGGTGACCGTCCCCACCGAGGAGCGCGATCCGGGGGAGGAGCGGCGCTGCTCCAGGGAGACGGCGGGCGGCAGCCCGGTCACCGAGTCCACCTTCGGCGCGCCGATCTGGTGGATCAGGCGCCGGGCGTACGGGGCGACGGACTCGAAGTACCGCCGCTGGGCCTCGGCGTAGAGCGTGCCGAAGGCCAGGGAGCTCTTCCCGGACCCCGACACACCGGTGAAGACGGTCAGGGTGTCGCGCGGGATGTCCACGTCCACCCCGCGCAGGTTGTGCTCCCGGGCGCCGCGGACCCGTACGCAGGGATCGAGGGCGTCCCGGGGGACGGCGGGGACATCGGGGGAAGGCTGGTGCATTCGCCCCAGTTTAGTGGCGTACGCGGGCCGGGGGCGCGACCGGAGCCGGGCCCCGGTCCAGCCCTGCGATCCGGGACAGCCGGCGGAAGGAGTCCAGCAGGGCCGTCCGGTCGTACGTGGAGGTCGTGACCAGCAGCTCGTCCGCCCCGGTGGCCTCCGCCAGGTCCGCCAGGCCGGCCGCGACCTGTTCCTCCGTGCCCGCGAGGTGCCCGGCGAGGGCGCCCTCGTACAGCTCCCGCTCCTTGGGGCCCACCTCCAGCGCCTCGACCTCCTCGGCCGGCCGCAGGGGCGGGAAGCTGCCCTGCGTCCGGGAGTACGCCAGGGACCAGGCCTCCGGCACCAGGATCCGCCGGGCGGCCTCCGCGGTCTCCGCGACCGCCACCGTCCCCGAGACCACCACGTACGGCTCGGCGCCCCACGCCGACGGCCGGAACTCCCGGCGGTAGGCCGCGACGGCCTCCGCCACCCGGGCCCGGGCCCGCAGGTCGCCCACCACCACCGGCAGCCCCGCCCGGGCGGCGATGGACGCACCCGCGCCGGTGGCCAGGACGAACGGCGGGATCCGCAGCCCCTCCGCCGGCCGGGCGTGCACCTCGGGGTGGGCGCGCTGGCTGCCGTCGATCCAGCCCAGCAGCTCCGCCAGCTGCTCCTCGAACCCGTCGGCGTCGCCCGTGTCCCGGCCCAGGGCGCGCCGGATCCCGCCCGTGAAGCCGACCGAACGGCCGAGGCCCATGTCGATCCGGCCGGGGAACAGCGCCTCCAGCACCCCGAACTGCTCGGCGACCACCAGTGGCCGGTGGTTGGGCAGCATCACCCCGCCCGTGCCGACCCGGATCCGCCGGGTCGCGGCCGCCACGGCCGCGGCCAGCACGGTGGGGGCGGAACCGGCGACCCCGGGCACGCTGTGGTGCTCCGATACCCAGAAGCGGTGGTAGCCGAGCTCCTCCGCCGCCCGGGCCAGCTCCACGGTGTCGCGCAGCGCCTCGGCGGCGGGGTGTCCCGCGCGGACGCGGGACCGGTCGAGGATCGAGATTCTCAGGCTCACACCCGTGTTCAACGCCCGGCGCCCCGGGGGATTCCCCGAGCCGCCGGCCGGGCCCTCAGGTACGGCTCCCGCCCTCGCTCTCCTGGGCGCTCTTGAGCTCCGGCGCCGGCGCCGCCCAGTCGGCGAGCAGCACCGGGAAGCCCGCCGCGCGTGCGGCCTGGCAGACGAGCTGGTCGTCGTCGACCAGCACCCGCACCTCGCGGCCGCGCGCGATCCGCCGGAGCACCTCCAGCTTGGTCACCCGGGCCGGCCGCCGGTCGCGGTCGCCGCGCATCCACACCCGGCCCTCGGGCAGCCCGTGCCGGGCCAGCCAGTCGGCGGTGTCCGCCCGGCAGCGCTCCGGCCGCCCGGTCAGGTACACCACCTCGCAGTCGGCGGCGCTCTCCACCGCCAGCGCCACGCCGCGCGCGAGCGGCGGGTCGGCCGGGGCCGCGCCGAAGAAGCCGTCCCAGTCGCGGGGGCGGCGCTCCAGGAAGTGCTGGCGGTGCCCGGTGTCGGCCAGGGTGTTGTCGATGTCGAAGACGGCCAGCGGGCGGCGCGGTGCGGGGGTCTCGGTCATCCCCGCAGCCTAGGCGCAGGCCCGCGCGCCCCGGCCGCCGGGGCGCGGCGTCCGGGGCGTGGCCGCCGGGGTGTGGCGTCCGGGGCGTGGCGGCCGGGGCGCGCGGACGGCCCGTCAGTCCTCGCCGTCGAGGCGGAAGCCCACCTTCAGTCCGACCTGGTAGTGCGCGATCTGCCCGTTCTCGATGTGTCCGCGCACCTGTGTGACCTCGAACCAGTCCAGATTGCGCAGGTTCTGCGCGGCCCGGCTGATCCCGTTCCGGATGGCCTGATCGATGCCCTCGTGGGAGGTGCCGACGATCTCGGTCACCCGGTAGGTGTGGTTGGACATGGGGTCTCCCGCCAGTTGTCGCTTTTGCCTTGTTCCACGGTGCCCCAGTAAGGCCGGGTCCGCGAACTATGCGTGAACAATCCCGGCGGAAAGCCCCTTGACCGGCCCATTGGTCTATGCCAATTTCAAGCCATCTGAGATCCAGTCCAGAAGGTGAACCCGTGAAGAAGCGCTTCCTCGCCGTGTGCACGGCCCTCGTGGCCGCGACCGCCCTGACCGCCGGCTGCGGCGTTCTGGCCGGATCGGACGGCGGGTCCCAGAAGGTGACCCTCTGGCTGATGAAGGGCAGCGCCTCGGACGAGTTCATCGGGAAGTTCACCGCCGACTTCGAGAAGGAGCACCCCGGCATCGACCTGGACGTGAAGATCCAGGAGTGGAAGGGCATCGGCGACAAGGTCAACGCCGTCCTCGCCGGCAAGGGCAAGGAGCACGCCGACGTCATCGAGGTCGGCAACACCCAGGTGGCCCAGTACGTCGAGACCGGCGGCCTCTCCGAGCTCACCCTGGAGGGCCTGCGCACCTGGGGGAGCAAGGACTGGCTCAAGGGCCTCTCCGACCCCGGAAGCGTCAACGGGGCCCAGTACGGCGTCCCCTGGTACGCCGCCAACCGGGTGGTCATCTACAACAAGGACCTCTTCGCGAACGCCGGGATCAAGACCCCGCCCAGGAACCGCCAGGAGTGGATCGCCGCCACCCAGAAGCTCGACAAGGGCGACCAGCAGGGCATCTACCTCCCCGGACAGAACTGGTACGTCCTCGCCGGCTTCGTCTGGGACGAGGGCGGCGAGCTCGCCTCCGAGACCGGCGGCCAGTGGGTCGGCGCCCTCGACGACGAGAAGGCCCTCGCCGGGATGGACTTCTACAAGCAGCTCCAGGCCCTCGGCAAGGGCCCGAAGAACGCCGACGAGGAGACGCCCCCGCAGGCCGAGGTCTTCGCCCGCGGCCAGGTCGCCCAGATCATCGCCCCGCCCGGGCAGGCGGCCCAGATCGAGGCGGCCAACCCCGCGCTCAAGGGCAAGCTCGGCTACTTCCCGATCCCCGGCAAGACCTCGGAGAAGGCCGGCTCCGTCCTCACCGGCGGCTCCGACCTGATCATCCCGGAGAAGACGGCGGACCGGGCCGCCGCCGTCGACGTGATCACCGCCCTGGTCAGCGAGAAGTGGCAGACGGAGCTCGCCCGCACCATGAGCTACGTCCCCAACAAGACCACCCTCGCCCGGGTGGTCGAGGGCAACGAGGGCGCCGCCGCGATGGCCGCCGGAGCCGCCCAGGGCCGGGCCACGCCGAAGTCCGCGCGCTGGGCCGAGGTCGAGGCGAAGAACCCGCTCAAGCCCTACATGACGGCCGTGCTCACCGGCCAGGACCCCCGGCAGGCGGCGAAGACGGCCTCGGAGACCATGGGGCAGATCCTGAACTCCGACCGCTGAACCGGTCCGCCCAGCTCATGATCAGCCGATCCGACGGGCCGCTGAGCTGGGCGGCGGTCCGCCGAGTTCAGCGTCCGCACATCCGGGGGCCGCTGCGCGGTCATGTCGAATCCAGCCGGTCACGGAAGAAGTAAAGGAGCCGGGTCCGCCACCCGCGGCCCGGCTCCCCGTGCCCGGATCAGGAGCAGCCATGACCATCGCCCCCCTGTCCCCGTCCCCCCTCGCAGCCACGGCCCCGGCCGCCGTCCCCACCCCGGCCCCCACCCCGGTCCCCACCCCGGCCCCCGCGCCCTGCGCCGCGCCCTCCGCCGCCCCCCGGTACACCGTCCGCCTCGCCCGTGACGAGGACGAGGTCCGCGCCGCCCAGCGGTTGCGCCACCAGGTCTTCGCCGGGGAACTCGGCGCCCGCCTCGACGGCCCCGAGCCGGGCCTGGACTCCGACGCCTTCGACGCCTACTGCGACCACCTCCTGGTCCTCGACGAGGAGACCGGCCAGGTCGTCGGCACCTACCGGCTGCTGCCCCCGGAGCGCGCCGCCGTCGCCGGACGCCTCTACTCCGAGGGGGAGTTCGACCTCTCCGCCCTCGCCCCGATCCGCCCCGACCTGGTCGAGGTCGGCCGTTCCTGCGTCCACCCCGACCACCGCAACGGCGCCGTCATCGCCCTCATCTGGGCCGGCCTCGCCCGCTACATGGAGCGCACCGGCCACAACTGGCTCGCCGGGTGCTGCTCGATACCGCTCGCCGACGGCGGGGTGCTGGCCGCCGCCACCCGCGAGACCGTCCTGGCCCGCAACCTCGCCCCCGAGGAGTACCGGGTCACCCCGCACCTGCCGTGGCGCCCCGACGGCGTCACCCTCCCCGGCACCCGCCTCGAACTGCCGCCGCTGCTGCGCGGCTACATCCGCCTCGGCGCCTGGGTCTGCGGGGAGCCCGCCCTCGACGCGGAGTTCGGCTGCGCCGACCTGTACGTGCTGCTCTCCCTGCGCCGGACCAACCCGCGCTACCTCAACCACTTCCTCTCGCTCGCCCCGTCGGCATGAGCAACTGGCTGCTGCCCACCGCGCCCTGCACCCCGCAGGACTGCGCCGCCCACCCGGGCCGGCCCGCGAGCGTCCCCCGAGCGGTGCTCCGCCTCGGCGGCACCCTCGCGCTGGTCCTGCTGGCGGTCCCGGCCGCCCCGCCGGTGCGGCTGCTGCCCGCCCGGCCCCGGCGCGCGCTGATCCGGGCCTGGTGCACCGCGCTCTTGCGGTCCCTGGGGATACGGATCACCGTGCACGGCACCCCCGGGCCGGACGGGGGCCGCCTGGTCGTCGCCAACCACATCTCCTGGACCGACATCCCGCTCGTCGCCGCCGCCCTGCCCAGCCGGATGCTGGCCAAGAGCGAGATCGGCGGCTGGCCGGTGCTCGGCCGGCTCGCCGCCCAGGCGGGCACCCTGTTCATCGAACGCGACCGGATCCGGGCCCTGCCGCGGACCGTGGCGACCCTCGCCCGGGCGATGCGCGACGGGGACCGGATCACCGTCTTCCCCGAGGGTTGCACCTGGTGCGGGCGCGCCCAGGGGCCGTTCCGGCGGGCCGCGTTCCAGGCGGCGCTGGACGCGGGGGTGCCCGTGCAGCCCGTGCGGATCGCCTACCGGCTGGGCGACGGGGAGTTCGCCGGGGCGCCCGCCTTCGTCGGGGACGACACGCTCACCGCCTCCCTGTGGCGGATCGCCCGGGCCCGGGACGTACGCGCCGAGGTACGGCTGCTGCCCCGGATCCCGGAGGGCCGCCACACCGACCGCCGCACGCTCACGGCGGCGGCGCAACGCGCGGTCCTCGGCACCCCCGAGCGGCGCCAGCCCCTGCTGCCCGGCATACCGACCCAGCAACGCCCACCGCACACCCCGGCCGCGCACGACCTGGCCGCGCAGACCCTGGCCGTACACGACGTGGCCGCGCAAGGACCGGGCGTCCACAGCCCGGCCGCGCACAACCCGTCCGCCCAACGACCGGCCGCGCACGGACCGGCCGCGCACGGACCGTCCGCGCACGACCCGGCCGCGCACGAACCGCCCGCGCGCGAACCGCACGCGCTCCTCCGGCAGTCGGCCGGTCAGTCCACGGCGACCGAGTCCACCGAGCCGTCCGCCACCGACAGCGACAGTGCGAAGCGGCCCTCGGAGTCGGTCCACCAATGCGCCAACTCCAGCCCCGCCTCCGCGAGTTCCCTCCGCACCCCGTCCTGACGGAACTTCGCCGAGATCTCCGTGAGGATCTCCTCACCCGCCGCGAACGGCACCACCAGATCCAGCGCCCGGATCTTCACCGTCACCGCCGACCGGGCCCGCAGCCGCATCTCGATCCACTCGTGCTCCCGGTTCCACACCGCCACATGGTCGAAGTCGGCGGTGTGGAAGTCCGCGCCCAGCTCCCGGTCGATCACGGCCAGCACGTTCTTGTCGAACTCCGCCGTCACCCCCTGCGCGTCGTCGTACGCCGCCACCAGCACGGCCTCGTCCTTCACCAGGTCCGTGCCCATCAGCAGGGCGTCCCCGGGCGAGAGCATCGCCCGTACGGACGCCAGGAACACCGCCCGCTCCGGCGGCAGCAGGTTCCCGATCGTGCCGCCCAGGAACACCACCAGCCGCGGCCCGGGGGAGTCCGGCAGGTGCAGCGGCCCCGTGAAGTCCGCCAGCAGCGCGTGCACGTTCAGCCCCGGATGGTCCGCGAGCAGCGCCTCGGCCGCCCCGGTCAGGGCGCTCTCGCTGACGTCCACCGGGACGTACGTCTCCAGCGCCGGCAGGGCCTCGATCAGGTGCCGGGTCTTCTCCGAGGAGCCGGAGCCCAGCTCCACCAGCGTGCGCGCCCCGCTGACCGCCGCGATCTCCCGGGCCCGCTCCAGCAGGATCTCCCGCTCGGCGCGCGTCGGGTAGTACTCCGGCAACCGGGTGATCTCCTCGAAGAGTTCGCTGCCCCGCGCGTCGTAGAACCACTTCGGCGGCAGCTCCTTGGGGACCCGGGTCATCCCGCGCAGGACGTCCTTGCGCAGCGCCCTGTCGGCGGCGTGCTCGTCGAGGGTCCGGGTCAGCTGGAAATCGCTCACGGGGTGCTCTCCTTCAGGGGGATCAGGGCGACCCGCGTGCGGGTGGCGGTCAACAGGCTCCGGTCGGGCACCTCGCACCAGCCGGTGTCGTCGTCGTACGGCTCGGACGCCACGGCCACCCGCCCCGACGGGAGGCCCGGCAGGTACCAGAGGGAATCGCCCCAGGCGGTGGCGGCGATCGAGACCCCGTCGGTGAGCAGCAGGTTCAGCCGGGAGCCGGGGGCGGCGGCGGCCAGTTCGCGGACCGCCTCCGCCAGGGCCGTGCCCAGGTCGTCGCCCTGCCGCAGCCGGTGCAGGACCAGGGCCCACACCAGGGCCGAATCGGTGCGCGCGGCCAGCTCCAGCAGCGCGCGGGCCGGCAGGGCCGCCGCGAGCGGCTCCGCCGCGTCCGGCCAGCCCCGTACGGCGCCGTTGTGGCTGAACAGCCAGGGCCCCGAGGCGAACGGCGCCGCCGCGGCCTCCCCGTCCGGCCCGGCGAAGGTGGCGTCGCGCACGGCGGCCAGCAGGGCCCCGCTGCGCACCACCCGGCCCAGGTCGGCGAAGCCCTCGTCCCCCCACACGGGCCCGGCGCGCCGGTAGCGGGCCGGAACCGGGTCGCCGGGCGCGTACCAGCCCACGCCGAACCCGTCGGCGTTGACGGTGCCGTACCGCTGCCGGCGCGGCGCCCAGGACTGCCGCACGAGCGAGTGCTCCGGGTCGGCCAGAACGGCCCCCAGGGGTATCTCGGGCCCCAGATAGGCCAGGTGACGGCACATCAGACGTCCCTCGCGGTGCGGAAGCCGGAGAAGATCTGCCGGCGCACCGGCAGGTCCCAGTTGCGGAACGTGCCCCGGCAGGCCACCGGGTCCACCGCGAACGAGCCGCCCCGCAGCACCTTGTGCTCCGGCCCGAAGAACACCTCCGAGTACTCCCGGTACGGGAAGGCGCGGAACCCCGGGTACGGCAGGAAGTCGGAGGCGGTCCACTCCCACACGTCGCCGATGAGCTGGCGCACCCCCAGCGGGGAGGCCCCGGCCGGGTGGCAGCCGGCGTGGGCCGGGCGCAGGTGGCGCTGGCCCAGGTTGGCGTGCAGGGGGGTCGGGTCGGCGTCGCCCCACGGGTAGCGGCGGGAGCGGCCGGTGGCCGGGTCGTGGCGGGCCGCCTTCTCCCACTCCGCCTCGGTGGGCAGCCGGCGCCCCGCCCAGCGGGCGTAGGCGTCGGCCTCGTACCAGCTGACGTGCAGAACCGGTTCCTCGTCCGGCACCGGCTCGGTCACCCCGAACCGGCGGCGCAGCCACTGGCCGGCCTCGCGCCGCCAGAACAGCGGGGCCCCGATGCCGTGGGTGCGGATCTGCTGCCAGCCCTCGGCCGCCCACCAGCGGGGGTCGGTGTAGCCGCCGTCCGCGATGAAGGCCTGGTAGGCGGCGTTGGTCACCGCCGCCGTGTCGATCCAGAAGGAGGGAACCTCCCTTACGTGCGCGGGACGTTCGTTGTCCAGCGCCCAGGGCTCGGCCGAGGTGCCCATGGTGAACGGACCGCCGGGCACGAGCACTTCGGCCTCCACCGGGACCGCGTCCTGCGGCGGCTGCGGGTCGGGAGCGGACAGCACGGGCTCACCCGCGCGCAGTTGATGGGTGATCAGCATGGTCTCGTCGTGCTGCTGCTCGTGCTGGGCGATCATCCCGAAGACGAACCCCCGGTCGAGCAGGGCCGTCCCCTCCAGCGGGGTGCCGTCCAGCAGGTCGAGCACCCGCCCGCGGACCTCGGCCGCGTACCGGCGGGCCTCCCGGGGGTCCAGCAGGGGCAGCTTCGGCCGCTCGGAGCGCGGGTGCTGGAAGGCGTCGTACAGGGAGTTGATCTCCGGGCGCAGGAACTCCCGCCCGGCCACGTTCCGCAGCAGCCACAGCTCCTCCTGGTTCCCGATGTGCGCCAGGTCCCACACCAGCGGGGACATCAGGGGGGAGTGCTGCGCGGTCAGGTCCGGGTCGCCGACGACGTCGGTCAGCCCGGCCGTACGCGCCCGGGCGGCGGTCAGGGCGGCGGCGGCCCGCTCGCGCAGGGCCGCGGGACGGAACTCGGGGTGGGCCTCGGTGGTCACGGGCGCGGTCCCTTCGCGGCGGGCGGCCGCCGGCGGTGTGCCGCCGGGCCGGTGTCTTGCACGGCCGCCGGAGCGGTGTTCACGGCGGCCCGGGTGCGCCCGGCGACCAGGGCGTCGTCCACGTCGTCGGCCGGGCAGCGCCCGCGCCGTACGTAGCGGCCGGCGAAGGCCTCCACGGCCTCCTGGACGCGGCGGTCCGCCCCGAGCCGGGGCAGGGCCTCCGCGGCGGCGGCGAAACAGGCCGTGGCCGCGGCCCGCAGGTCGGGGTCGGCCAGCGCGTCGCGCGCGGCGGTCCGCCACAGCGGGTTCCGGGGCGCGCTGCGCGTGCCGTAGGCGTCGGCCAGGGCCTTCACCGCCCGGTAGGCCGTCTCGGCGGCCTGCGGGTCGTCGAACAGCGCGTGCACCACCGCCACCGGGACGGTCCAGCCGTCCTCCCCGGGCTGCGCGTCGATCATCCGCAGCTCCAGGTGGCCGCGCGGGCGCACGGGCGGGAAGAGGGTGGTGAGGTGGTACTCCAGGTCCGCCGCGGTGGGCCGCCGGGCCGGGCCGTCCGGCCCGCGGCCGTCCGTACGCAGCCAGTCGCGGAAGGTCAGCCCGCGCGGCACCGCCCAGGGCCCGTCCCCGACCCCCCGTACGCACATGACCTCGGTGTCCAGCGCGTGCCGGACCCAGGCCGCGCGGGGTTCGGCGTCCAGCGGCGGGGCCAGCGCGCGCCGCGGGTCGATGTCGCTCCAGATCCCCTGCCGCGCACACCGCCAGCCCTCGTACGGGCCGTCGCGGCCGGGGGAGTTGG
Organism: Streptomyces sp. NPDC058157; assembly: GCF_042884105.1. Classification (NCBI taxonomy): domain Bacteria; kingdom Bacillati; phylum Actinomycetota; class Actinomycetes; order Kitasatosporales; family Streptomycetaceae; genus Streptomyces; species Streptomyces sp. NPDC058157. The sequence goes on along the minus strand of NZ_JBHVUQ010000073.1, from coordinate 1,911 downwards.
CGAAGGCGGCCACCAGTACGGCGCCCAGCAGGTGGGCGAGGCGCCAGCGCCGCCCGTATCCGAGCGGGCCCGGCTCCTCGTGCCCGGCGTCCACGCAGACCTGCACGGACGCGGAGGAGCGCATCATGGCCCGGCCGGCGGGGCCGGTGCGGTCGAAGTAGGTCTCCATCGCGTCGTAGCGCGGGCTGGCCAGGAGGCGGCGCAGGGGCCTGCGGGGGTCCTCGCCGAGGCCGTGGAGGACGAGGCCGCGCTCGCGCAGGGCGCCCCGTACGGCGGCGAGGTCGGCGCGGAGCCCGTCGAGGCAGGCGGAGAGGGAGCCGGCGGGGGCGGAGCTGAGCTCCAGCTGGCCGCCGGGTTCGACGGTGACCCGGGAGCCCAGGGGCAGGGCCCGGGCGGCCGCGTGGGCGGCGGTGAGGCGTTCGGGGGGAAGCGGCAGCCAGGGGCGCTCCGCGTCCAGGACGAGCCATTCGAGCTCGGCACCCAGGACGCGGGGCGGGCCGGTCTTGAAGCAGATGCCGTGGATCAGGTCCTCGGCGGCCGCCTCGCCGAGCGGGGCGTACGCGGAATCCGCCGGATCGTGGACGTGTGGAGCGGATGAGTTCTCGGACATGACCGGAACCTCGTCTCCTGTAGTCGGCCGTGACGTCACCGTGCCTACCCGTCCTCGGGGTGCTAATTCCTTTGCCGCTCCCACGGCCGCCCCGCAGGATGGCGGTGTGAGCAGCAGATTGCGCGAGATCGCGCGGGAGAACGCGCTGATCGTGGCGGCCGGCGGGTACCGGACGCGGTCGGGGCGGTGGGTCTCCCTCACCGCCGGCCTGGCGGAATCCAAGGCCGGAACCAGACTATATGGACCAAACCAGGTCATTCCAGACGGGGAGTCCGTCAGGGGGAGCCTGCGTACGGTCGTCGAGGTCACGGGGGAGAGCAGCACGGTCGCGGCGCGTCGTCTCGCGCAGGCGCCCGGCGCGGGCACCGTCGCGGTGCTGAACTTCGCCTCGGCCCGCAATCCGGGGGGTGGCTACGTCCGCGGCGCCAAGGCGCAGGAGGAGGCGCTCTGCCGGGCCTCGGCCCTGTACGAGACCCTGCTCCAGGCCCCCGAGTACTACGAGGTCCACCGCGCGGGCACGAGCACGTTCTACACCGACCGGGTGATCCACTCACCCGGGGTGCCGGTGTTCCGCGACGACCGGGGCGACCTGCTGGACACCCCGTTCCAGGCCGGTTTCCTCACCTCCCCGGCCCCGAACGCGGGCACGATCCGCCGCCAGGAGCCCGAACGCGCCCCGGAGATCCCGGCGGCCCTGACCCGGCGGGCGGGGCGCGTCCTGGAGGTGGCCGCACTGCACGGCTACCGGGCACTGGTGCTCGGCGCCTGGGGCTGCGGGGTGTTCCGCAACGACCCGGCGGAGGTCGCCGAGGCCTTCCACAGCCGGCTGACGACCCGCTTCGCGGGCACCTTCGCCCAGGTGACCTTCGCGATCCTGGACCGTGCCCCGGCCCCGCGCGAGGCGTTCACCAGGGTCTTCGCGGGGCTGTGACGCGGGACCGCGAGCGGGGCTACTGCCAGCCGTAGCGCTCCCGCAGGCGGTCGACGACCAGCTGGAAGCGGGGGCGGTCCAGGGCGCAGGCCTCGCGGCGCATGCCGGTCTCGTGGACGCGCAGGACGCGGTCCACGTCCACCCAGGACTCGCGCCCGGCGGAGTCCCAGGGGCCCGAGCCGATCGGGACCCACTCCCGGTCGGCGTCGTGCCGCTTGCTGGACAGCTGGACCGCCAGCACGGCCCCGCCGCCCGCCTCGCGCGCGACCACCAGGACCGGCCGGTCCTTGCCGCGTCCGTCGGCCTCCTCGAAGGGGACCCAGGTCCACACGATCTCCCCGGGGTCCGGGTCCCCGTCGGGGTCCGGGGC
>NZ_JBHVUQ010000072.1:0-35512 GCF_042884105.1 Streptomyces sp. NPDC058157 | reverse complement strand
GTATTCCGGGCACGCCGCCCGGCACGCTCAGCCCGGCCGGAGTCAGCCCGGCCCAGTCGGCCGGGTCCGTGTGCCCCGAGGCGACGGTCCCGGCGGTGGTCAGCTCGTCCAGGCAGGCCGGGACCTGGAGTTCGGCGCCGGGTACCCGCAGCCGGGACATCCCGGCGCAGTGCCCGTCCGCCGTGGCCGCGGCGCCGCGGTCCGCCGCGCCGCGGTCTCCGGCGGCCGCGGGCCATGCCGCGATGGTCACGAGCGCGGCCGCCGCCGCGGCGGCCCTGCGCAGCCGTGCGGACAGGTGCACGGGTACCTCCTGTGGGTCGTCTCCGATGGGGCGGGGGAGTCAGGGGCAGGAGCCGGGGCCGTCGGCGATGACGAAGTATCCGGCCGGTGACTCCTTCAGGGTGTGCGTGGTGAAGGTGGTGTAGAGGCCCATGTCCTGGTTCGAGCCCCTGGCGAACGCGTGGCCGCCGCCGGTGGTGGCGCGTCCTGCCCGGACCTGCTGGTAGTTGTCCGCGGTCCAGCACTTCGGTGGCGCGCCCGTGGTCGAGGCGCTGATCCCGGCCGAGCGCGCCCCCTCGGCACCCGTGCCGTCACGGGCCGCCACGGCGTAGGTGTGGGTGCTGCCCGGGCCCAGACCCGTGTCGGTGAACGGGGGACCGGCGGGCGTCGCGATCCGGGCGCCGTCGCGGTACACCGCGTACGAGGCGGCCCCGCCGACGCCGTCCCAGGCCAGGGTGACGGAGGTGTCGGTGGCACCGGTCGCGGACAGTCCGGCCGGCGCGGGCAGAGCCCCGGTCCCCGGACCGGAGCCGTCCAGCCCGAAGAAACCGGTGATCCAGTAGCTGGAGCAGATCGACCGGATGAAGTGCGCCGTGCCCGTGGCGCCGCACTGCTGGGGGCCGGTCCCGGGGTCCACGGGAGTGCCGTGCCCGATGGACGGCACCCGGTCCACCTCCACGGCCACGCTCCCGTCGGCCGCCAGGTACTGCTCGCGCCGCGTACCGTCCGGGCCGACGGCGGCGGTGCGGTCCGGGACCTGCCCCAGGCCGTGCACGGCGGTCCACTGGTCGCGCAACTCGTCGGCGTTCCCCGGGACGACGGTGGTGTCCTGGTCCCCGTGCCAGACGGCCACCCTCGGCCAGGGCCCGCCGTACCCCGGACGGGCGTCGCGCACGCTCTCGGCCCAGGCCGCCGGGGAGCGGTCCACGCCCGGACTCATACACGTGTAGGCGCCGGCCACCGTGTCGGCGCAGCCGTAGGGGATGCCCGCGACGACGGCACCGGCCCGGAACACCTCGGGGTAGGCGGCGAGCATCACGGCGGTCATGGCACCGCCCGCGGAGAGCCCGGTGACGTAGACGCGGGCCGGGTCGGTCCCGTAGTCGGCGGCCGCCCGCGCGACCATCTGCCGGATCGAGGCGGCCTCGCCCTGGCCGCGGCGGTTGTCGCCGGGTTCGAAGAAGTTGAAGCACCGGTTGGCGTTGTTGGCGGACGTGGTCTCGGGGAACACGAGGAGGAAGTGGTACCGGTCCGCGAACGTGCTCAGTCCGGAGTTGTCGGCGTAGACCTGGGCGCTCTGCGTACAGCCGTGCAGCGCCACCACCACGGCCGGATCCGGGGGCAGACCGGCGGGCCGGTAGACGTACATGCCCAGCGCACCCGGGTTCGGCCCGAAGTCGCCCACCCGCTCCAGCGGGACGGCGGCCCGGGCCGCGGGCGCGGACCCGACGAGCGCGGCTCCCACCACCAGCGCGGCGATCCACCCACGCCGGCGCCCGGCCCGTCTCTCACGCATCGACATGGCGGCTCCCAGTAGGGGGGACACGGAAGATGCCCGTAACCGTAGGAGCCCCCCTCACCCCCGGAGAATGGTCCGCCGCCCCACACCCCCCGCCCCGGCCTGTACACCCCGCCCGTTGCCCCCGGGGCACCACCCTGCTACCCAGGGCGCGCCGGACGGGCCGGACGGGCCGGCGGCCTGCCACCCACCCCGCCGGACCGCCGCCCCGGCCCTCACCCCCTCCAGTGCACGCGCCCCAGATGGATCAGGCGCAGCTGGGCCCGGGCGGTCGCGGTGGCGGTCGACCAGTCCTCACCCCGCAGGGCGGCCGTCAGGAACGCCGACGCCGTCATGAACATGTGGTCCACCAGCAGCCGGGCCAGCATCCGCACGTCGTCGGCGTCCCAGCCCGCACCCGCCGGATCCGTACCCAGAACGGCACCGATCTCCTCGGCGAAGGCGTCGAGTTGGGCCGCGATGGCCTCGCGCACCGCCGCGACCCCGCCGTGGCGCTCCCGGACCAGGAAGCGGACGTGCGCGGGCCTGCTGCGCACCAGCGCGGCGACGAGCCGCACTCCGGCGTCGCCGCGCCGCTCGGCGTCACCGGTGGCGGCCAGCATCCCCCGTACCGTCACGTGCAGGCTGGCCAGGGCCTCCTCGACGAGCGCGGTCCCGAGCTCGTCCATGCCCCGGAAGTGCCGGTAGAAGGCGGTGGGGGAGACCCCGGCCGCCCGGGTGACCTCCCTGAGGCCCAGGCTGCCGAGGCTGCGCTCCTCCAGCTCGGAGAGGGCCGCGTCGAGCAGGGCCCGCCGGGTGCGGCGGCGCTGGATCTCGCGGGCTCCGGTGGTGTGCAAGGTCATGACGCGCAGTCAAGCGCGTCACACTCGCGCTCCGCCAGCATGAAGGTAATTGAACTGGGTAGTCAGTACACACGTGTCAACCGAATGCCGGAAGTCCCGATGACCTGAACGGAAGGACGGTCCCGTGCTTTTCCTCGTAGCTGCCCTGCTCGTGCTCGGCGTCGTACTCGGTGCCGTGGCCCACGTCCCCGTGCCCGTAGGTGTGGTCGCCGGCCTCGCCATCGCCCTGTGGCTCGCCGTGTTCACCGCACGCGAGCGGTACTCGGGCCGCCGCCGGGCCGCACGTGCCGGCCAGGGGCGCGGAGGTGCGCGATGAGCACCCGGACCGCAGGGGAGAGCCGTACCCGCGAGACCGACGCCATGGCCGTGACGGCCTTCGTCCTGGGCCTCGTCGGACTGCTCGTGACGAACCTGCTGCTCGGCCCGGTCTCCGTCGTCCTCGGCGTCCTCGCCCTGCGACGGGGCACGCGCAGGCCCGGCCGCGCCCGGCTGGGCATCGCCCTGGGCGTGGCGGACCTGCTCGTCCTCGCCTGCCTCGTCACCGCCGACGGCACGTGGTCGTGGAGCCTCGCCTGACCGCACCGCCGCAGCCGGGGCTCAGGGGCAGTTCTCCTCGACCTTGGCGACGGTGAAGGCGACCGGCCGGCCGTTCAGCGGCGCACCGGCCTTCGGATCCTGCGTGCACACCTTCCAGTTCGACTCCTGGAGGACCATCCGGCTCTGCACGGCGTCCATCACCGTGATCGAGGCATTGCCCGGGAGCGCGGCGCGGACCGCCTTCATCCCCTGGCCGACGAAGTCCGGCATGGTGTCGCCCGCCGGCTTCGGGGCCGGCGCGTCCGAGGCCGGGCAGGACTCCTTGGAAGCCGGCGGCCTGCGCCTCGTCCTGAGCGGTCTGGAGGCCCTTGCCGACCAGGTCCGGGAGGGTCGCCGTCTTCCCGGCGGAGCCCGCATTCGCCGGATCCCTCCCGCTGTGTGGTGCCTGTGACCGGTCTGTGATCATCCTGTGCGTCCGGCTCGCCCCCAGATCGAGCCGCCACGCCCGCACGCGGACGCCGCGGACGTCGGACGTTGCAGGGAACGATCTCTTTGTACACACTTCACTACCGGGCGAGGAGGAGGAGACGATGAGCGCGGGCCACGAGGCACGGCGATGGCCGGACGAAGTCAGCGTCGACAACGCGAGGACCACACTGCTGCAGCTCCTCGCCCGGGCGGGGGTCCCCCCGGGTGACGCGCGCCAGCTGATCGGGCTCGTCGAGGCGGGCGCCCTGTCCCTCGCGCACGCGGAACTCGACGGCGCCGGCCGGACCGTCCCGGGGGACAAGGGCGAGGAGTACCGCTCGGGCTGGCTCGACGGCGCCGAGGCCCTGCTGGAGGAGCTCGGCGCCGTGGCCGAGCGGACCCTGGCGGGGGTCGCGGGGCCGGACGGGGACCAGGGCGGGGCCGGCGGACACCCCCGGGCCCGGCGCATGGAAGTGGAGCGGACCAAGGTCGCGCTCACCCCCCTCTACCTGTCGTTCACCGCGGCTTCGGAGCTGGACCCGGAGGTCACCGAAGAGGTGCTCGTCGCCGTCCTCGGCACGATGAGCCCCCGGCAGCGGGCCGGCTACGCCGGACGCCTGACGGAGTTCGCCACGCTCCACCGAGGCCGGCTGGAGCAGCTGTTCGCGGCGTTCGGCCCGGACAGCGCCACCGTGGTGCACGGCCGCTACTCGCTCCTCCACTCGGTGACGAGCCTCGCCGTACTGGAACGCCTCATCGCCGCCCCCCAGGCACTGCGCGAGCAGTGGGACGCCGCCGAGCTCCCACCCGCCTGGCTCGACGGCCTGACCACCGCCTGGACCGCCCGGACCTGACTCCGCGGCCGGGCTGGGCCGTGTTCTAGAACGCGCTGACCTGCCTGTTCGGCCGTCGTACGCCTCGGTTGACGGTCTGGTGCCCGAATCGGGGGCGAACGGTGGCTGGGCCTCAGGGCACTGGCTGCGTAAAACGCTGCTCCGTAGCGGGCTGCGCCTACTGAACTGCTACGGCGTGGGCTTGGTGCGGCGTCGGGTGGTGACTTCGCGATAAACGTACGTCGCGAGTGCTGCGGCGATGGTCGTCCAATAGCTGAACGCCTCGCCGTGCGACAGGCCCCCGTTGCCGGCCCTGCCGAGGGTGTACATCACAGTGATGGCCGCCGCTACCGCTCCGGCCACGTAGCCCACTGCGCGAAGCAGGATTCCTGAGCGTGGCGTGAGGGCCGCAGCGCACCCCAGAAGAACCACCAAGGGGATGCCGATGTTGATGAAGAACGAGAGCACACCGTAGGAGAAGAACCAATCGCTCAAGGAACCGAACGTCAGGAGGAGCACGGCCGCCGGGAGCCCGAAACGCATCGCCGCACCGTGCCGGGCCGCGTCGGCATCTGCGGGGGCGGACGCGGGCGGATCCGGGTTCGCGAGCGTGAGCGAAGCTGTGGGGGCGGGTACCGGAGGGGCGGGTACCGGAGCGGCGGGCGCCGGGGGCGCGGACGCCGGCGGGAGGTCCAGCTGTCGCAGTGCTCGGGCGAGGGCGGCGGCGTCCGGGTAGCGCCGGGCAGGCTCCTTGCGCAGCAGGGTCAGGACGAGGTCGTCCCAGGCGGCGGGGATGTCCGAGGACACGGATCCGGGTGCAGGGGGTTCCTCGGTGAGGTGCGCCGAGAGGTAGCCGACCGGGTCGGGGGACTCGAACGGCAGTCGGCCCGTGAGCAGTTCGAAGATCAGGCAGCCGAGGGCGTACAGGTCGCTGCTGGGCTCCGGGAAGCCGCGCGCCTGTTCGGGGGCCATGTAGGGCGGAGTGCCGACGATGAAGCCGGTCTGAGTCAGGCGGTCACCGGTCACCGCCGGGTCGGCAGCCCGGGCGATGCCGAAGTCGAGGACCTTGACGGTGCCCGACGGGGTGAGGAGGATGTTGGACGGTTTGATGTCCCGGTGCATGATCCCGGCGTCGTGCGCGGCGGCCAGCGCATCGCATATCTGGCTGCTCCAGCGCGCCACGAGGGCTGGAGGAACCGTGCCGCGGCGCAGTACCTCGTCCAGCCCTTCGCCGCGGATCAGTTCCATGACCAGGAACGGGGCCCTCTCCTCCGCTTCGCCCAGTTCGCCCAGGTCGTGGATCGTCACGATGTTGGCCTGCTGGAGGCGGGCCGTGATGCGTGCCTCGCGCAGGAACCTGGCGCGCGCGTCCTGCCCGCGTGTGCCGCCGCCGGCGAGCAGAGAGATCACCTTGACTGCGACGGGCCGGTCCAGACTCTCGTCGAGGGCCTCCCACACCTGCCCCATGCCGCCCTCGCCGAGCCGGCACGCTATCCGGTAACGGCCGCCGAGAAGCTGACCCTCCATCACTGCATCTCCCCCGCACAGACCTACCCGGTACCCGTCCACCAAGGATCATCACCCGAAGCGTGCTACCAGCGCAGCCCCCTCGCAGGCCGGTCGGTCATAACCATTCGCCGATCGCGGCGATCAGGACGGGATCCCGCACTCCACCGCGTGCCGGGCCTTGTACAGGCCATGGTCGTCGGGCTCGATAGAGGTTCCGCCTGGCGGTTCGTTCTGTGCCTGGCCGTCGCGGCAGGCGCCTGCGGCGTGCTGAGGGGCCCGGCAGATCGTGGAGTCGACGTCGACGTCCTACGTGATCAACTCGGCCGCATCCGCCCTGGCCTGTAGACGGGTCAGCAGTTCGGGCCAGGTACCGTCGCGCTGCCGGCGACGGAGCACCGGTCCGTACCCGCCATCGGATCCCGGTCGTCAGCTTCCGCCGGCCCAACGACGGCCGCCCCAGCACCGCGACCGGCCACGCCGGATCCAGCACCGCCCGCTGCCCGTCAGCAAGATCTCCTCGTCCCACACCGCGATCATCGCGATGCGGGACGAGGATCAGAGTCGCGTTTCAGAACACGGCCTAGCCCTTGGGCCCCGTGCCGCAGAAGAAGATCGCCTCGCCGAGGCCCTTGACCGTGCCCGTCATCATGCCGATGGCGAGTCCCGGCACGGCGCCGACCCCGCCCGCCATGGCGCCGGTCGCCGTCCCCACGACCGTGTTGATGTAGATGCTGCTGCCCAGGTGCTTGAGCATGCACTTGTTCCACTCGTCCTCGGTCTTGGGCTTGTCGATCAGGCCGGCCGGGGACATCGAGGCCGTGCCCGTCCCGGCGGCGCCCTTCGGCGGGGCGGCGGCAGTGGCGGGAACGCCGTCACGTACCGAGATGGTGGGCGGCGTCACGTAGCCGGTGACCGTGTCACCGCCGGCGCCCTCGATGGTCTGGGTGAGCCGCTTGCCGGTGAGGGCGAGGCCGACCTTGTGGGTGGCGCCGTTCGGCTCCCGGACGATGCCGGGCCGTACGGTGGCGATGTTCCGGCCGGAGCCGTCCGTGAGCTTGACCGTGTCGTTCTCGACGGTCGCGGTGGCCCCCTCGGGGATCTCCAGGTCCGCGCTCTCGGTCGTGGCCAGGACCTGGGGCCGGACGTCCGCATCCGTGGTGGCGGCGGCGCTGCCCGGCGCGCCGGTGCTGGTGCGGGCGATGTACATCGTGGAGCCGGCCGGCGAGTTGACGACCGGGACCGTGACGGTCGCGTCCGTCGTCCACGGCTGGTTGTCCGTGTCGAAGGTCCACGTGCCCGTGACCTTCTTGCCGACGGCCGCGAAGTCGACCCAGGCGTAGTTCTTCGCGGGGACGTCCACGGCGATGCCGTTGATCGTCGTCTCGTCCGAGGTGTAGGTCTGGGTCGCCGACAGCTGGCTGGAGATCATGGCCTGCACCGGCGTGGAGACCCCGAACGAGGTGGACACGCCGGCCGAGAACGACTGGGCCCAGCCCGAGTGGTAGACCGTCGTGAAGATCTGCTTCATCGTGCTGTCGGTTCCGTTGAACCAGACGGACGAGGCGACCTGGCGCGGCAGCACTTCGGGCTGCCCCTCCGACCGCTGCGTCCACGAACACGTCGACGTCCGCTTGGAACACAGGTCCGCGTAGTAGTCGAGGGCGAGGCCCCTCGCCTCGGCCGCCTTCGAGGCGGGGAGAGTCCATTCCTGGCTCGCGCCGCCGTTGCATGCGTTGGGCTGGGCGAGGATCCCCCACAGGTGGAGGCCGCCCCGGTTGTCCAGGCACCACTCGGTCCCGCTGGACTCGTCGCGCCGGACGATCCCGAACGCGTTGGGCTTGCCGTCGACGGGACGGAAGTGCCACTGCTGGCCGTCCTTGCCGCAGGACTGCTGGACGGCCGGCTGGCTGGCGTACACGCACTTCCCGGAGGAGGTGCTGGCGAGGTTGAACGTGCCGGGGGCGGCGAGCCTGATCAGGCGCCAGTTCGTGTAGTTGGTGCCGTCCGGGGTGACGGAGATCTGGTTCCCGTCGTTGTTGCCCGTCGCGTTGAGCGTGCCGTCGGTGTTGGTGAAGGTGTACGCGTCGGCCGCGGCCGTGGCGGCCGACGCGGGGGCCGCGGCGACGGCGAGCGCCGGGGTGATGACGGCGAGGGCGAGGGCGGGGGCCGCCAACGCCCTCGCGGCACGGGTGAAGTGGGAAGTCATGGCAACTTTCGGTCGGGTGTGCGGCACAGCCGTGAGGTGAGCCGTTGACGCCCCCACGGCGAGCCTCTTCGGGGACAGTCACGCACACGGGCGCCGCGCCGCGAACCCGCAACAATCCGGAGTGACAATCCGGTCGGCGGCCTCCCGGCAGCCTCCCGGCGGTACGCGCCGGGTGTTGCTCCACGGACCTGCCGCGGGCGGGTCCTACGGTGGACCCCGTGGCGGAACGGGTGGCGGACGCGGTGGGTACGGCGACGGTCACGGCGCACCTCAAGGAGCGGCTCTACGCGACGATCACCATGATCTCCGTCGTCATCGGCCTCGCGGGCACCGGCCATCCGGACGCCGCCGGGGCCGCGGCCACGGTCGCGACCGCCGCGGCGGGCCTGTGGCTGGCCTCGCTCGTCGCCGACCAGCAGGCCCACCGCGTCACGCACGGCGCCCTCGCCCGGGGACGGGAACTGCGCCTCATGCTGTTCGTCAGCAGCCCCCTGCTGCTGTCGGCGGTGGGCCCGCTGCTCCTGATCGGCGTCTCGGCCCTGGGCGCCATGGAGCTCAGGACGGCGCTCTACACGGCGGCCGCGGTCAACGTCGCCACCCTGTTCGGATGGGGCTGGTACGGCGGCATCCGGATGGGCGCGGGAACGGCGGTCGCGCTGTTCGCCGGCCTGATCGACGCGGCGATCGGCACGGCGGTCGCGGTGGTCAAGGCCGCCACCGGCCACTGAAACCCGAGTCGCTCCCCCCCACGACCCGAGTCGCTCCCCTCCCACGACCCGAGTCGCCCCCCCACGACCCGGGCCCCGCCGAACGCGCCCCTGCGGTCAGCCCGCCACGCGCGCCATCCACGCCTCGACCTCGTCCGCCGAGCGCGGCAGGCCCGCGGACAGGTTCTCGTACCCGTCGGCGGTCACCAGCAGGTCGTCCTCGATCCGGACGCCGATGCCGCGCCACTCCTCGGGCACCGTGAGGTCGTCCGGCTGGAAGTACAGGCCCGGCTCCACCGTGAGCACCATGCCCGGCTCCAGCGCACCCTCGACGTACTCCTCGGTACGGGCCTGGGCGCAGTCGTGGACGTCCAGGCCGAGCATGTGGCCGGTGCCGGCCATGGTGAACCGGCGCTGCAGGCCCAGCTCGTACGCGCGGTCCGCCGGGCCCTCGACGAAGCCCCACTCGACGAGCTTCTCCGCCAGGTACCGCTGCGCCGCCACGTGGAAGTCGCGGTACGCGGCCCCCGGCTTCACGGCGGCGAAGCCCGCCTGCTGGGCCTCGTACACCGCGTCGTACACCGTGCGCTGCACGGCCGTGAAGGTGCCGCTGACGGGCAGGGTGCGGGTGACGTCGGCGGTGTAGAGGGTGTGGGTCTCCACGCCGGCGTCCAGCAGGAGCAGCTCGCCGGGGCGCACCGGGCCGTCGTTGTCGGTCCAGTGCATGATCGTGGCGTGGTCGCCCGCGGCGCAGATCGAGCCGTAGCCGACGGAGTTGCCCTCCAGACGTGCCCGGCGGAAGAAGGTGCCCTCGATCCAGCGCTCGGAGGAGGCGACCGCCCGCGAGAGCTCGCCGACGCAGTCGGTGAATCCGCGGACGGTGGAGTCCACCGCCTTGCGCATCTCGCCGATCTCCCAGTCGTCCTTGACGAGCCGGAGTCCGCTCAGCGCCTCCTCCAGCTCGGCGTCGCGCCCGGCGTCGGTGGCGACCGCCGCCTCCAGCGCGGTGTCGACGCCGCGGACGATGCGCGTCGGCACGCCGGGCGCGGCCGCCAGGTCGCCCACCGCCGAGCGGACGTCGCGGCAGGACAGCCCGAGCACGCGCTCCGACTCGGCGAGGGAGCGGCGACGGCCCATCCACAGCTCGGCGGTGTAGCCCAGCCAGAACTCGTCGGTGTCCCGGCCGTCGCGGGGCAGCAGGTAGCAGTAGGCGTCGTGGCCGACGTCCGGGCGGGGTTCGAGGACGAGTGCGCCGTCGCGGGCCCGGTCGCCGGTCATGTGGACGTAGCCGGAGTAGGGGCGGAACGGGTAGGGGTCGTCGTTCGATCGCGTCTTGAGGTTGCCGGACGGGACCACCAGCCGCTCGCCGGGGAAGCGGGCGGAGAGGGCGGCGCGGCGCAGGGCCGCGTACGGGGCCTGCTCGTCGACCGCGAGGTCGTGCCGTTCGGTGTCCGCCCAGCCCGTCCTCATCAGGGCGGACAGCTCCGCGGAGATCTCCGGGTAGAGGCCGTTCTTGCGACCGTTCGCCACGTCGTGCTCCTTCTTCCGGACGGGTGCCGGGAGGCCCCGGCGATGCCCGGACGGTACTGCGGCGGCGCACCCTGCGGAGTCCCGGCCGTGCCAGTGGCACCGATCGGCCACGCGCGCCCCCTCGTCGCCGATAATGCGGTGCATGGCGAACGCGAGACTGGACGAGGCCCTGCGGATGCTGGGCATCGGCCCCGAGGCCGGCCGCGTGTACCGGTCGCTCCTGGAACTGGCCCCGGCACCCCTCGCCGAGCTGCGGCGGGCGGCAGGGCTGGAGGGCGCCGAGTTCCGTGCGGCGTACGGGGAGCTGGTCGACGCCGGGCTGGCGGGCGCCGCCGACGAGGGCGCGGACGTGGCGGCGCCGGTGCCTCCCGCCGCCGGGCTGGAGATCCTCGCCCGGCGCCGCGCGGCCGAGCTGGAGGCCTCCCGCATCACCGTGGGCGGCGCGTTCGAATCGTTCCGCCGCCGGCGGCTCACGGCCCACGACGACCACCTCGTCGAAGTCGTCACCGGCGACGCCGTCGGCCCGAGGCTCCGCCAGGCCTGGGCCAGCGCCCGCGAACAGATCCGCCAGCTCGAATCGCCGCCCTACTTCCCCCAGGCCGAAGCCCTCGACGACGCGCTGACCACCCTCGCCCGCGGAGTGACGCAGCGGGTGGTCTACTCGCGGGCGTCACTGGAGGTGCCCGGGCGGCTGGAGAGCGCCATCGAGCCGTGCGTCGAGGCGGGGGAGCAGGCCCGGGTGGCGCCGACGGTACCGGTCAAGCTGATGATCATCGACGAGGCGTACGCGCTGGTGTCCCTGTCGATCAGGGAGGCCGACGTGCACAACACCACGCTGGTGGTCCAGCCGTGCGGCCTGCTCTCGGCCCTGATCGCCCTGTTCGAGCAGACCTGGCAGCAGGCCCTGCCCTTCCACGGCCGCACCACCCGCCCGGCCGGCCTCCCCCCGGCCGACCGCCGCCTGCTCCGCCTCCTCGCCGGCGGCGCGGGCGACGAGGTCATCGCCCGCGAACTGGGCATCAGCCGCCGCACCTTCTTCCGCCGCCTGCAGATCCTGATGGCCCGCCTGGGCGCCGAGAACCGCTTCCAGCTGGCCCTCCAGGCCCAGCGCAACGGCTGGCTGTGAGCGACGTCGTGGACGTGCCGCCCCCGCCCGCACCTACACCCTCGGCCCCGACCGCGGGCCGGCCGAGCGCCGGACGGGGTGGCCGTCGGGTCCGTCGACCAGCAATGAGCCGTCACCCAGGGGCCTCAGCGCGTACGGGTTGGCCACGTCGACGGCGAGCTCGGCGCCGACCGCGCCCGAGCCGACGTCGACCAGGTGGTGGCGGAACCACTCCTCCTCGTCCTCGCTCTCACACCCCCCATTTCCGGGGTGCCGGTGGAAGGCGACGTCCTGCTGCCCGTGGTCCATGAACTGCCGTTCGTCCGGCGCGAGGTCGATCAGGCAGCGGTCCAGCCACGGGTAGGTCACGAACTCCGGCTCGCCGTCGCTCCCGGCCGTGCCCCGGACCACGACGCCACCGTCCTGGCCCTCCCCGATGTCGAGGTAGACGCTTCCGGCCACGGGGTGCACGTGATGCCCGGCACCGTGACCGACCGTCCCCAGGTCCCGGAGGGCGACGACCCGTCCGCTGTCGGCGTCGTGCAGCACCCACTGGTCCGTGCTCCCGTGTCCGGCCATCGCGTCGGGCCGGTAGACCCAGACGGTCCGGCCGTCCGGCGACAGCACGCAGCCGGGCCGGTGGCCATGGGGTACGTCGGAGTGCGGCTCGAACTCCGACGCCCACACCAGCTCGCCGGCCCGCGTGAGGCACACGACCCTGTTCAGGGTCGTGTACACGACCCGCTCCAGATCCGGCCCGACCGCCGACTCCACGACCTCGTCACCGTCCAACGGCCGGAAGACCGCCCCCGGCTCGATCCTGCCGAACGCACCGGGACGAACCGGATAGGCCCGGATCCGCCCGTCGCGGTAGCGCGTGATCACCATCTGCCGAGGCCAACGTGCCGGTCGGACCGGCCGGCAAGCGGGACGGCGGGAGCCGGCGGTGCGCCCGCTCAGCCGGTGGTCGCGTAGGCCATCAGCCGATGTCCCTCCGGGGCGAGGGCCACACCGGTGTAGCCGTTGACGAAGACGGGGGCGACGCCCGGCGGCGCGGGCAGGTCCGCTCCCGTGCGGGCGTCCAGGGCCACGGAACCGTCGGGCGTCCGGCCGTAGACCCGCCCGTGCCACACGGAGGTCACCTCCGGTGCGATGCGGCCGGCGCCGCTGTCCGGCAGCTTCCACAGGATCGCGCCGGTGGCGGCGTCGAACGCCGTGACGGAAGGGCCGTTCGAGCCGCCGGTGCAGACGACGGTGGTCTCGCCGTCGGGCCGGCAGCGCGACCCGGAGTTCTCCTTCGGCAGGTCCTGCTTGACGGTCCCGTCGGCGGTGTCGAGGAACTGGGTGTACTTCTTCTGGTAGTCGGACACGTCACGTCCTTGGGCGAGGAGCAGATGCGGCCCGGCCGGCTGCAGCGCCAGCTCCTTGCGGTCCTCGCCGCGCCACCGCTCCGTACCGGTCGCCAGGTCTCGGCCGGACGCGTGTGAGCCGGCACCGTACAGGGGGTTGTCGCGGACCGGACCGGTCACGAGGCCGTCCGTGACCGCGGCCGCCTCGAAGGCGTCCTGGGTCCACAGCAGGCGGCGGGCCGTGAGGTCGACGGCGTAGGTCGTGCTCGCGTGGTAGGAGACGGAGTCGTACGTGGCGGTGACGACGGCGACGCTGCCCGAGGACCCGACGACGGCGACCCCGGGCGTGTAGGAGCCGTCCTTGCCCCACTCGGGGAACGGCAGCGTGAGGTGCCAGGCGGCCTGCCCGGTGGCGGCGTCGGCGGCGACGAGCTCGACCTCGTTGCGCGCGGCCTTCGTCCCCGACCCGGGCTGGCGCACGAGGAACGGGGCGAGCAGCAGCGGCGAGGCGCCCGAGGTGACGTGGGGTGCGGAGGCGGTGTTGACGCTCGAACCGGTGAGCCGGGTGAACGGCTCGGCCTGCGGCCCGATGAGGTTCCTGGTCATGCGCAGGGCCGTGTCGAAGACCAGGACGCGGTCCTGGGTGGCGATGAAGACCTTGTCCCGGTGCAGCGCGACGGGAGGCCGCCCGTCGGAGATCCACGTCCCGGCCACGTTGATCAGCCCGGACGTCGCCTCCGGCGGCAGGACGACACCGGCCCGCGCGTCGAAGGCGGCCGGGGGATCGTGAGCGACGCGCGCGGGCATGGCCGGCGCCCCCTTGCCGGCCGCCGGCGGCGCCGCGCCGGCACGATCGGACCCCGTCGTGCAACCGGCGGCGCCGGTCAGCGCCAACACCGCCACGAATACCGAACACCGTTGCCTGAACGCCGATTTCACGAAGGACCCCATCCTCGCAGACACCAAACGATCACCATAAGCCGTGCGGTGATCGCCACGTGTCCGGAGGCATCTGAAGCACTGTCGGTGCGGGGTGGGCCGGCGCTCCTCGACGCCGCCCCCCACGAGCCGGATCAGCGGGCGTGGTGGCGGAAGTTCCGCTGGTGGGGGAGGTGTGTCAGGCCGCGCGCGGGGGCGCGGCCGTCGGTGGTGCGGCGGTGACGTCCGGGGAAGGGGTTTCGCCGTGCCGGGACGCTGGGCGCCAGGGCCAGCAGGGCGACGAGGGTGAGGACGGCTACGAGGATGAGCACGGTGACGAGGGCCATGTTCCTTCCTTTCGTCGATTCTGACTGCCTGTCACCACGTGTTGTTACCGAACGGCGAGCAGTTAAACACGCTGAGTGAAAGCCGCCCGGTTCACGAGGAGGCGGGGAAGGTCCTCAGCCACGACCCGTCGCCCTGGGCGGTGGCGTCGGAGTAGCCGCAGCCGTCGGCCTGGGCCGCGGCGCCGGGGTAGGCCACCTCGACGGCCACGTGGGGGAAGTCCTTGATGAACGCCGCGACCGCGATCCGGCCCTCCTTGACGGGCCCCCGTTCGCAGTCGAGCCGGACGGTGCCCCGTTCGATGCCCTGGATCCACTGCCGGAAGGACTGCGGGCGCATCAACGGCTCGGGAACCATCTGGGCGCTGAGGTCCAGGGCGATCCCGTCCAGCACGGCGGTCACCTCGTCGAGCGCGGCCGGTGCCGGATTCGGCGCCGGGTAGAGGTACGAGGCGTGCGGCTGCCGGTCGATGGCGGTCGCCCCGCCCCGGTAGCTCTTGCCGGCCTTCCCCCCGGCGAACTTGACGTCGAACGTCCCGGTGGCCGCGGCCACCGGGCTGCCCGGGAAGGTCTTGGCCCACAGCCCGTCCCGGCCCTGCGCGGCGTCGCCGACGCCGTAGGCCCCGTACAGCCCACCGCCGGCCGAGATCAGGGCCGCGGAGCCGCCGCCGTGCACGGCGTTGCGGTAGCGGACCTGGACGGTCAGGGCCGGGAAGTCGCTGCGGAAGTCCTTGATCACCGACCGGCAGGAGTGGCACGGGCCCATGTCGGAGTACACGTCCAGCGTGCCCTTGCGGACCGCTCCGATCCGCGCCTTGTAGTCCGCGGTGCTCGTACAGCCCAGGTGCCGGTAGATCGCGTCGGCGAGGAGGTTCACCGCCTGGCGTTCGGCGTCCCTGCCGTGCTGGCGGCCCCTGAGGGCGCCGGTCCAGTCGGCGGGCTCGGGTATGTCCTTGTAGTAGTTGTCCCCGCGGGGCTCCTGGTGCGAGGCGCTGCGGAACTCCCCTTCGAGGTCGGGATACCCGATGAAGGTGATCGAGTACGTCAGGATCGCCTTGTTCGTGAATGCGGCGGTGGTCATGTGCCGAGCTCCCCCACTCCGTCACAGGATGTACCGGGCGGCCGCCCCCACGGGCCCTTGCGCGCGGCGTGCGGGACGGGCCCCCGCCGGGCGGCCCCTGGTGACTTCCCCTTCGCGGGACCCGCCAATCCCGGCCACGGCCGCGCCCTTCACTCCTGCGGCGTCGCGCCGTCCGCTTCGGCGGCGACGGCCGCCGAGGACAGGAGGGTGGCCGCGGCCAGGCTGCCCCAGAGGGCGGTCGGGCCGTGGGGCGCCAGGGCGGTGATCACGGCCGGTGAGACGGCGAGCCCGAAACCGGAGGAGAGTGCGAAGCGGGCCAGCGTGCGTCCCAGGACCCGGGGCGGGGCGAGGGCCGTCACCAGGGCGGTGGCGCTGCCGGCGTGGACGATCTCGCCGAGGGTGCAGACGACGGAGACGGCCGCGACACCGGCCGCGGCCCAGCCCTGCCCGTGCCCGCCCGCCCCGCCGAGCAGCGTCACCACGAGGAAGCCGAGGTACGAGACGGTGAGGACGACGCCGGCGACGGCCAGCGCGGTACGCCGGGCGTAAAGGGCCATCAGGACGGTGACCGGGACCTGGAGGGTGACCACCAGCACCGTGTTGGCGACGAAGACCGCCGCGGACCACACGGGCGAGGCGTGCAGCTGCGTCAGCAGCACCAACGGGAGGGCGATCTCGGGGACGTTGAGGCAGAAGACGTACACCACGTTGGCGGCCAGGAGGGCGCGCATGCGCGGCGGCGCTCCCTCCCGCCCCGCCGTACCGGAGGACCGTTCCGGCAGCGCCTCCGGCACCTTCGCGCGCATCCGCACCGACCAGGCCAGGACGGCGGCCACCAGGTACGCCGCTCCCGTGACCCCTGCCAGCGCCCGCAGGGCGGAGGTCCCGCCCGCCAGGCAGACCATGGCGAGGAGCGCCCCCGCCCCCAGCCCGGCGTTGCGCAGGGCGCGTCCGGCCGCGAGGGCGGTGTCGCGTTCCCGCCCGTGGGCGAGGGTGGCGACGAGGGCCGCATGGGCGGCCGGCCAGGCCTGGTTGCCGATGCCGAGGAGCAGGGCCGCGGCGGCGAACGGCCAGACCCGCCCCGGCGGGGTAGCCACCAGCACGGCCACGCCCAGCACGCGTACCAGCATCGACGCGGCGACGACCGTGCTGCGGGCGCCCCGGTCCAGCCACCTCCCGACCGCGGGCACGCACAGCAGCCCGGTGACGATGCCGGCCGTCATGGCGAGGCCGGTGGCCGAGGCCGACAGCCCGAGCACCGTCACTCCGTAGAGCAGGAGGAACGGCCTCAGCAGGCCGGTGCCGAGGGCGTCGACGGCCAGGGCGACGGCGTAACGGGGGCCGCCGCAGGCGCGCAGGAGGGCGCGCGGTCCGACCTTGGGGGTGGGGGAGGGGGAAGGGGCGGGGGCGGTGCTCGTGGCTGTCATGGACCGAACACTGAATTCGGCCGCCCGGCCGGGCCACCTCAGCTGCCCGTCGCCCCTCAATAGCGCCGCCGCCCGCGACCTGGCCCTGGACCTCGCCCAGGCCCGCGGCCCGCGCCAGGAGGCGTTCGCCGAGCGGCTGCTCGCGGACCCGGCGGCGGTACGTGCACGCGTCCGCGAGACCCTGGAGGCCTGCGCCGAGGCCTTCTTCGACGCGGCCTGGGCCGACGCCGCCGTGCGGCTCGCCACCGACCTGCGGCTCAAGAACGACCTGCTGAAGCGGCAGGGCCCCGCAGCCGCCCTCACCTCGGTCTCCGGCGCGGTCACCCTGGCCCCGGACGGCGACGGCATCCTCGTGGACAAGCTGCTGGACAAGGTGACGCACGCCCACGCCGCCGGCGTCACCTTCATCCCCAGCGTCTTCGGCCGGCCCCACCTCGCCGTGGTCCACGCCCCCGGCTGGCAGCCGGTGGTCCAGTACCCGGTGGCCGAGCCGGGCCCGTCGAAGCCCGTCTCCCTGGACACCGTCGCCCTCCGGCTGGAGGCCCTCTCCCACCCGGCCCGGCTGCGCCTGCTCCGCACCCTGGCCCGTGGCGCGCACACCAACGGCGAACTGGCCCACGCCTGGGACATGACCCCGCCGGAGGTCTCCCGCCACCTGGCCCTGCTCCGCCGCGCGGGCCTGCTCGCGGGCCGCCGCGAGGGACGGTACGTCCGCTACACCCTCAACCTCCCGGACCTGACGGCACTGGGCACCGACCTGCTGGCGGCGGTACTCCGCTGAGGGCGTGACGGGACGTCCGGTCCAGGCGGAGGCGGCGCCGTGCCCCGACCGGCCCCGCCGCCCGCCTCAGTCCGCGCGGCGGCTCAGGCTCGCCATGGGGGAGCGGAGGGTCCAGCCCAGGGATTCGTACAGCGCCCTGCCGTCGGGCGTGCCCACCAGGACCCCGTCCCGCGCCCCCGCCTCCCACGCGGCGTGCTGCAACGTGCGCATCACCAGGGCGCCCAGGCCCCGGCGCCGCTGGTCCGCGGCGGTCTCGATCTGGTCCGGCACCGCGACCCGCCCGGCCAGCCCCGCCTGCCCCCGGGCGGCGAGCCGCCCGTCCCCGGCGCGGACCAGGACCTTGACCACCCCGCCCCGGCCCCACGTCGTCACGGTGTACCCGGCGGGCGGCGGGCCCGGTGCCGCGGGCGCGAGGGGCAGGGTCATCAGGAAGCCCGCGCCGCCCGACTCCCACCCGTCCCCCGCCCAGGGCCGCACCACCTCGTCCGGAGCGAACAGCTTGAGCCAGGTCCCCGGCGGGGCGGTGGCGGCGAGCTTCCGCACGCCGGCCTCCTCCGGCACGGGCACCACATGCCGCGCGACCTCCTTCGCGTTCCCCACCGCGACGGTCCACCCCCACGGTTCGTCGACGGGATCGGCCGCACCGCGCGAGACGACCCATCCGTCGACCCACTGCCTCACCCGGCCGGTGAGCTGCTCCTCGGGCATGATTCCCCCCACGTGTAATGATCCCATCCCCATCGGGATCATTACAGCACCCAGGTCCGGCAAGAGGCACCCCATATCCGGCGCCCCCACCGGGCGATGTCGTACGGCCGGAGCCCGTGATCTACGGTCTTGTCCAGCACAGGTAACGCAGTTGACCCACGGGGACGTACACGCATGCGCAAGACAGCAACCCTCACCATCAGCCTGCTCGCAGCCGCCGCGCTGCTGACCGGGTGCGGCGCCGGGAAGAAGGACGCCGACCCCGTCAAGGAGCCCGCCGCACCGAGCGCCCCGTCGAGCGGCGGCGCCAAGGGCTCGACGGCGAAGAAGAAGGGCGTCGTCCACGAGGTGGTCTTCGAGGTGGGCGGCACCGGCGCGGCGCAGGTCATGTGGAACGGGAACTCCAACCACTTCGACCAGGTGACGCTCCCCTGGACGAAGACGGAGTCCATGCAGCTGGTGGACGCCGAGCTCAAGGTCGGCGTCACCGTCTCGGTGGTGCCGGGCTCGGTCAAGGGCACGGACGGGATGCTCGTTCCCGCCCCGTGCACCATCAAGGTCGACGGCAAGCAGGTCGCCGACAACCAGGCCGGCAAGTCGGCCGAGCCCTGCAAGTACAAGCTCACGGACTGACGGCCGCCACCGCGGTGACGTGCCGGTCGCGGGACCCCGCGACCGGCACGAGCGCGGCAGCCGCCGGCCCGGGCGACAACAGCCGGACGACCACACG
The DNA here is from genome assembly GCF_042884105.1 of Streptomyces sp. NPDC058157. NCBI lineage: Bacteria > Bacillati > Actinomycetota > Actinomycetes > Kitasatosporales > Streptomycetaceae > Streptomyces > Streptomyces sp. NPDC058157. Next base: position 16,639 of record NZ_JBHVUQ010000072.1, on the reverse strand, counting down.
GCGCCGCCCCACCGCCCCGGCGCGCAACCGGACCGGCAGGGCGCCGCCGCGCCAGGTCCGAGGAACATGGCAGGCTGGGCCGGTGAACGACGCCATCACCGCCGCCTGGCGGCGCGCGGCCGGCCATCAGCGCCGGTTCGACGCCCGCTTCGCCTCCTACTTCGACTCCCTGACCGACCCCGCGGACAGCCGCCTGGAGATACCCCGGCGCGGCACCTTCCCCACCCGCGCCCTCCAGCTGGTCCGCGAGCTGTCGCTGCGCGGCGGCAAACGGCTGCGCGTGGTCCTCCTCCACGAAGCCGCGGCCCTGGTCACCGGGGAGAGCGTTCCCGGTCTGGACGAGGCGGCCATCAGCATCGAGCTGTTGCAGACCCACGGCCTGATCCACGACGACATCATCGACGACGCCCCCACGCGCCGCGGCGGCCCCTCCACCTACTACGCCTACCGCCAGGACTTCCCGGACCGGCCCGACACCGCGCTCGCCCTCGCCGTCCTCGCCGGCGACCTGGCCGCCTTCCTCGCCGGCCGCGTCCTGCTCACCGGCGCACTTCCCCCCGACCGCGCCCTGGCCATGGCCGCCGTCCACGCCGACACCGCGGCCGCCACCGTGGCGGGACAACTCCTCGACCTGGAACGGGACTTCCACCCCGAACCCGACACCGAGCTCCTGCACGAGGTCACCGAGTACAAGTCCACCCGCTACTCCGTCCTCGCCCCGCTGCGCCTGGGCCTGCTCGCCGCCGGCGCCGACCTCGCCCCGTACGACGGCGAACTGCGCCGCTACGCCACGGCCCTGGGCATCGCCAACCAGATCCACGACGACTGGCTCGACCTGTTCGGCGATCCCGGATCCCTCGGCAAACCGGTCGGCTCCGACATCCGCTCCGGCCGCCGCAGCTACGCCGTCCGGGCCTTCCTGGCCGCCTGCGACGCGAGCGAACGCAAGGTGCTGGACGCCGCCCTGGGCGACCCGGCCTGCGACGAAGACACCCTCGACCGCATCCGCGGCATCGCCCGGGCGCACGGCATCGACCGGCAGCTGAAGGCCGACGCCGAGCACCACGCACGCCGGGCCGCGGCCCAGGCCGCGACCTGGCGGGAGCGCTGGCGGCCGGACGCCGTGGCCTTCTTCGAGCACATGCCGGCCTGGAGCGTCACCCGGGACCGGTAGCGAACGCGGCCCCCGGGTCGCCGCACGGGTGACGAACGGTCCGAGGACGCCGAGGAAGGCGCCTTCCGGTTCAGCTGACCGGACCCGCGGCCCCTCCCGTCCCTGCGGCCGGCCGGTCGGCGAAGCGGTCGAGGGCGCCGAGCACGTGGGCGGTGGTCGTCCCGCCGCCCAGGTGACCGGCGCCCTCGACGACGACCAACTCGGCGTCGGGCCAGGCGCGGGCGAGTTCCCACGCGGTGTCGAGCGGGCCCGCCAGGTCGAGCCGGCCGTGCACCAGGACCCCCGGGATGCCCGCGAGCCGAGGGGCGTCGCGGAGCAGGGCGCCCTCCTCCAGCCAGGCGCCGTGCGAGAAGTAGTGGGCGCAGATGCGGACCAGGGCCAGGCGCGCGGCCGGCGGGCGGTCGCCGTACGGCTGGGAACTGCCGTTCGTCTCCCCGGAGAGCACCGCGTCCTCCCAGGCACACCAGTCGGCGGTGGCCTTGTTCCGCACGGCGGGATCCGGGTGCTCGGTGAGCCGCGCGTACGCGGCGACGACGTCCCCGTCGGGCGGAGTGCCGGGGGCACCCGCCAGGAAGCGTTCCCACTGCTCGGGGAAGAAACGGCCCGCACCCCGGTAGAGCCAGTCGATCTCCGAGCGCCGGGTGGTCGTCACGGACGGGATGACGATCTCCGACACCCGCCGCGGGTGCGCCTCGGCGTACGCCAGGATGAGCGTGGAGCCCCAGGAGCCGCCGTACAGCAGCCAGCGGTCGATCCCCAGGTGCTCGCGCAGGCGCTCCATGTCGGCGATCAGGTGCCCGGTGGTGTTGTGCCGCATGTCGGTCGCGGGGTCGCTCGCGTGCGGGGTGCTGCGGCCGCAGCCGCGCTGGTCGAACAGGACGACCCGGTACCGCTCGGGGTCGAAGTACCGCCGCACGCCGGTGCCGCAGCCGGAACCCGGGCCGCCGTGCACCACGAGCGCCGGCTTGCCGTCCGGATCGCCGCAGGCCTCCCAGTACAGGAGGTTGCCGTCACCGACGTCGAGCATGCCCGTCTCGTACGGCTCGATCGGGGGGTACAACGCGCGCATTCTCGTTCCCTTCCGTCGAGGACGACGCCCGGCCCGCCGGCTCGTCCGCCGCCGGGCCCGCTCACGGCCCCGCGTTCCCCTTGAAGTCGCCCACGTTGATCAGGCTCACCCGATGGCCGGTGGCGTCCCATTTCACCTGCTTGCGCGCGCCCCAGTAGAAGAGGGCGTAGCCCATGAGGTCGCCGTACGCCCCCTCCTCACGCACCACGTCGGGGGTGCCGAACGTATCCAGCAGGTCCTCGTACGAGGTCAGGTGGGCGAAATGGGACAGGTGCGGGCCGTAGATCGCGAAGCCGACGACCAGCCCGGCACTGACCTTGTAGGTCAGTTCCTCGGCGCAGTAAAGGAATCCGTCCGAACGGACCGTGTGGTCGATGACCTGGTCGAGCGTCAGCCGCCGCCCGTCGCGGTCGTGGTACTCGCTGTCGATGTCGTCCCCGCCGCGGTACCGGGCGACCACGGAGGACTGGGCCTCGAGGATCTTGTGGCGGGGAATGCTGCCGGCGGGCGCTCCCAGGGCTATGCCGCCCATCCGGATCGCCGTGAGGTCGAGGTGCGGCTGGGACAGGACGTCCAGGTTCTCCAGGATCTCCATCACCGGGGGAGTCTACGTTCGAGACGTCCGCCGCCGACGCCACGCACGGAACCGGTCGCGCCGCCGCGGCTACGGCACCCCCACCAGCCCCCAACCGCGTCCGGCGGCCTCCCCGACCACATCGCCCCACTCACGCAGGAGCGCGGTGAACCCCTCGAAGGTGTCCGGCCGGCCCACCCAGCCCTCGCACTCGGCGGCGAACGGCGCGCGCAGCGCGTCGAGGCACGGCTCCGCCGCCTTCCAGGCGGACACCTTCCGCTCCATCGCCTCCGGAGGGCAGACCAGCAGGAGGCGCGGACGCCAGGGGTCGCTCGACGGCGGGAAGAACCCCTCTCCTCCGCTCAGGGCGGGGTCCTCGTCCGGATCCTCATCCCAGATGAGACCGGAGAGGAAGGCGTCCATGGCCTCCCGCACGGGCGCGTCGACCAACGGCCGCATGTCCGCCCACCCGTCGCCCGCGCGGGAGTGCGGCCGGTAGGAACCGGTCGTGGTGAAGAACTCGTACACGGCGCACCACCCGCCCTCCGGGTCCGGCGGCCACCACCACCCTCGGGACTGCGGGCACCGCAGGCTCTCGTCGTCGCCGGGAGGCCAGACGGCGTCGTGCAGCGCGTCGATCCGCTCCCCGACGGGCATCGCGCCCAACCGCTCCCAGTCCGCCATGAACAGAGTCAGGTCGAGTCCCATGAGCCGCAGCATAGGCAGCCGGAGCTTCGGCAAGCCCATCAGGCGCCCGGCGTCCACCGGGCTACGCCTACGCCCGTTCCGCATACACGGTCGAGCAGGAAGAGGTGTCGAAGCGGCGTCGGCCGAAGCGCAGGTAGGCCAGCCAGGCATCCCACGTGGTCACATCACCCACCGCCGATCGCGCGCCGGCCACTTCAGCCCGCAGGGCATCCGCCCCCGAATGTGTTCGCGTAGATCGGGTTACCCTGCCTGTCGCCGAGATGGAAGCAGTGGCCGTACGCCCACACCGTGAGCGAGTCCGGCCGGTGTTCGACCTCGAACGGCTCGTCGCCGTACGACGTCCCGCTCCAAGGGGCATCTCCCGCCGGTGAATGGGTGACGACGACGCAGGTCTCCTTCGGCGGGATCCGGTGGATGTCCGCCCAGGGCTCCACCGTCAGCTCGAGCGGTTCCCCGCCGTCGTTGCGGACCACCAGCCGCGCCGTTTTCCCCGTGAACATCCCAGCCCCCCCGGCTCGACCGTCTGTACGCGCGCCACGGCATGATCTTCACACGGGCCGCCGCCCCGACTGGTAGGCAAGTCCAGGCTTGCCTACGGTGGAGTGGTGGCCGACGATCTCTTCAAAGCCCTGGGCGACCCCACCCGCCGGATCATCCTGGACGAACTCGTGGAGAAGTCCGGGCAGACCCTGTTCGAGATCTGTTCGCGCCTGGGCGTGAAGCACCAGCTCTCCCTGTCCCGCCAGGGCGTCTCCCAGCACCTCGCCGTGCTCGAGGCCGCCGGGCTCGTCGAGTCCCGGCGCGAGGGCCGCTACAAGTTCCATGATCTGAACACCGCGCCACTGCGCCGGATCCTGGAGCGATGGCCGCTGCCGCACACCACCGAAACCACCACCGAAAGCACCACCGAAACCCACGAGGACACCCCATGAGAATCCACCTGACCAGCGTCTTCGTCGACGACCAGGCCAAGGCCCTGCACTTCTACACCGAGATCCTCGGCTTCGTGAAGAAGCACGACGTCCCACTGGGGGAGACCCACAGGTGGCTGACCGTCGTCTCCCGCGACGACCCCGCCGGCACCGAACTCCTGCTGGAGCCCGCCGGCCACCCGGCCGTCAAGCCCTACCGTGACGCCCTCGTCCAGGACGGCATCCCCCTCGCCCAGTTCGCCGTCGACGACGTGCACGCCGAATACGACCGCCTGCGCGCCCTGGGCGTCCGCTTCACCCAGGAGCCCCTCGACATGGGCCCCGTCACCACCGCCGTCCTCGACGACACCTGCGGCAACCTCATCCAGCTCGCCACGCAGCCCGGGTAGCCACGCTCCGCCGTCAGCGGACGGGCCCGGCCACCCGGGCCGGCAGGGCGGCCCGTCCAGGGGCCCACGAGCTCCGGGCGCCGGATCCGGGCCCGGCCGAGCCGGGGGCCGGGCGGTGCGAAAATGGGTGGGTGACGGTAATGAACGACGACATCGAGAAGGCCGTGGGCGTGCTGCGCGCCGGCGGCCTGGTAGCCCTGCCCACCGAGACCGTCTACGGTCTGGGTGCCAACGCGGAGGATCCCGCCGCCGTGGGCAGGATCTTCGCAGTGAAGGGCCGCCCGCCCACGCATCCCCTCATCGTGCACATCGCCGACGGTGAGCAGCTCGGCGACTGGGTGGAAGAGGTGCCGGAGACGGCACGCGTGCTGGCCGAGGCGTTCTGGCCGGGTCCCCTCACGCTGGTCCTGCGACGCGGACGGCGGGTGCCCCTCGAAGCGACCGGCGGGCTGGAGACGGTGGCCGTGCGCGTGCCCGACCACCCCGTCGCGCTCGCCCTGCTGTCCGCGTTCGGCGGCGGAGTGACCGCTCCGTCGGCGAACCGCTTCGGCTCGGTCAGCCCCACCACCGCCCACCACGTCCACGCGGAACTCGGCGACGCCGTGGACTTCGTCCTGGACGGCGGCTCCTGTGAGGTCGGCGTCGAGTCGACCATCGTGGACCTCACCTCCGGGGTCCCGAGCATCCTGCGCCCCGGCGGAGTGACGGCCGAGGACATCGAAGCGGCCCTGGGGTACGCGCCGGCGGCTCCCTCGGCCGCCCCCGTCCGCGTGCCGGGCCAGCACCCCTCCCACTACGCGCCGCGCGCGCGGGTCGTCCTCGTCGAGCCCGAGAAGGTCGTCGCGGAAGCGGAACTCGCGCAGGAGCGGGGACATCAGGTGGGTGTCCTCCTGCCCGCCGCCTTCGCCGACGCTCCGGTGAAGGCGCACGCCGTGGTGGCGGTCCCCGCCTCGACGGCCGCCTACGCCCGCGAGCTGTACGGGCTCCTGCGCGCGTTCGACCAGCGGGGCTGCGACCTGATCATCGCCTCCCTCCCCGTCGAAGAGGGGCTCGGCGCCGCGATCGCCAACCGGCTCCGCCGCGCCGCGGGCCCCCGCCCCTCGGACGCGGATCCCGCCACCCCGGGAGCCTGACCGGCCGGCCCGACCTCCTCGTGACGGGCACCCCGCAGCCGGCAGGGTGCCCGTACCTGGTTTGAGCTCCCTCCTCCCGGCCATAAGCGCGTTCGAACGGCTTGGGGAACCGCGGTGTCACCGGGGGAGAGGGGGCCCATATGACCACGCCCGACGAGGACGGGCCCGTGTCCGTACGAGGTGCCGGATCCGCGCGGCGGCCCGGTCCGGGGCGTGACGTGGTGCTCGCGCTCGGGCTGCTCGGCACCGCCGCCGCGGGCGTGACGGCCTTCGTGAGGGCCGTGTCGGCCGACGGCGTCAGGTTCCCCCTGGCCCCGGTCGCCGCTCTGGCCGTGCTGCTGCTCGGTGTGCTCCTGGCGAAGTGGAGCCTCGCACCCGCCCGGCGCCGTCCCGGGCCCCGCGACCCATGGGCCGGCCGGAGCGCTCCGGCACCCGCGGACCTCCCCGAGGTCGGGGAAGAGGCCCTCGACCACGTCGGGGCCGACGCCGACGGCTTCGAGCACACGGTGGCGGCGCTGTGCGCCCGGGACGGCTGCACCTCGGTGGAGGTGGTCGGCGGCGCGGGCGACCTGGGGGCCGACGTCGTCGCGACGGCGGCGGACGGCAGCCGCGTGGTGATCCAGTGCAAGCACTACGCGCAGGACCACCGGGTCGGCTCGCAGGACCTCCAGCGCTTCGGCGGGACCTGCTTCACGGTCCACGAGGCCGACGTCGCCGTGCTCGTGACGACCAGCTCCTTCACCGCGCCCGCCGTCGAATACGCCGACACCTGCGGGATCGTCCACGTCGACGGCGAGGCGCTGGCCGCCTGGACCGAACAGCGAACCCCTCCGCCCTGGGAAGCCGGCACGAGTACCCCGGCCGCGGACCCCGTGGGCCGCCGCAGGTAGGGACGGCCCGCGGGGCCGGCCGGTGCCGGTGCCAGGGCCAGGGGCGGGGTCAGATCGTGACCGTGCCGTGGGCCGTGGCGAACTCGACCGAGACCAGGCCCGGTTCCTCGTCCTCGACCCAGGTGACGTCGATCTGGTCGAGGGGGTGGTCGGCCGGTTCGCCGAGGAATTCGGCGATGGAGGCGGCGTCGCCGGCGATGGAGACCCCGTGGATGGTGGTGGAAGTACGCGGGTCGGCGCCCGGACGCTCCTCGTCGGGCACCAGCCACTGCAGGAAGTAGGGCAGTTGCGGGTCCTCCAGCAGCTCCAGCAGGCCGATCTGCCGCCACTTCAGGTCGAACCCGTCGGGACGGACCCGGTGCCCCTCGGACGAGGTGCGGCCGAGGCGGGCCTCGACCGGGGCGATGTCGTCGACGGAGACCACCCAGCCGAGCCAGCCGCCGCCCTCGGCGGCGCGGCGCGCCACCGCCTGGCCGAAGGGCGCGCGGTCGGCGGCGGGGTGGTCGAGGGTGGTGACGACCTCGACGTAGGTGCCGCCGCTCAGCGGGAGGATGAAATTGCGTGTACCGAACCGCGGGTGCACCCCACCGTCCACGAATCCGGCGCCCAGGGCCGATCCGATCCACTGGACGGTCGACACGAAGCTGTCGCGGGCCACCGCATAGGACACATGATCAAGTCGCACCGCGCCATCATGGCCCCACGACCCGCACAAGTCCCGGCGCCACGCCCGCCACGCCCGCCGCACTCGACGCGCCGGGGCAGGTCCTCCTGGTCGCCGAGGAGCGGGCTCAGGCCCCGGCGGCCTCGCCGGAGACCAGCCGGGCTCCTTCGATCTCCGCCCACACCACCTTCCCGTGACCCTGGGCCTCGTAGCCCCAGCGGTCACACAGCCGGTCGACGATGTAGAGCCCGTGGCCGCCCGGAACGCCGCGCCGGGGGGACGCGGCGGGGCGCGGGGGGACCGGGGAGGCGTCGACCACCTCGATGCGCAGGGAGTCCCCGAGGGTGAGGACGAGCTGGAGGCACCCGCCGGCATGCAGGTTCGCGTTGGTGAGGAGCTCCGAGACCACGAGAAGGCAGTCCTCCGAGCTCTCGGTCCGGTCCCAGCCCCGGTCGCGCAGCGCCTCCCGGGTGAAGTCGCGCCCCTTCGCGACCTGGCCCCGGGCACCGTCCAGCGCCAGGTACCGCCGCTGGCGCGTCACCGGCGACTCCTTGCGCGGTGGATGGCCGGCCGGCGGCCCGCTGCTTTTCACTGTGCTCCACCCCCACCGTTGCGTGGCTGTCTTTCCGTGGCGACCGCACGGGCCCCGACGGCCTCCGTCGCGGTGCGCCTTCGAGCGTCGGGACAGTGTAATGTGCCGCGTTCCCGGACGTCGTTCACATGCGGTCCCTGAAGGGGGCCGAGGGCGCGCACCTCCCCGGCCTTCCGGCGGCAGGGCGGCGGTCGGTGCCACCGGAACCCCTAGGTGAGCATGCCGGCGCGGAGCCGGCCCAGGATGCGGGAGAGCAGCCGGGAGACCTGCATCTGCGAGACGCCGAGTTCCGCCCCGATCTCCGCCTGCGTCCTCTCCTGGCCGAACCTCATGCCGAGGATCAGCCGGTCCCGCGCACTGAGCTCCCGCAGCAGCGGAGCGAGCGTGTGGAAGTCCTCGAACAGCTCCATGGCCGGATCCGTGTCGCCCAGCTTGTCCGCCAGCGCCCGGGCGGGACGGCCCGTCCCCGGGGCTTCGTCCTCCTCGCAGGCGAGGTCCAGGGAGCCGCTGGTGTAGCCGTTGGCGGCGACCAGGCCCTCTATCACCTCCTCCTCCGACATCCCGAGGTGCCGGGCGACTTCCCCGACCGTCGGGGCCCGCTTCAGCTCGTCGGTGAGGGCCTCCTGGGCCTTGGCGAGCTCGGTGCGCAGCTCCTGGAGGCGGCGCGGCACGTGGACCGCCCAGGTGGTGTCGCGGAAGTGCCGCTTGATCTCGCCGGTGATGTAGGGGAGTGCGAGCGTGCTGAACTCCACTCCGCGCTCGGGGTCGTACCGGTCGATGGCCTTGATCAGGCCTATGGTGCCGACCTGGACGATGTCGTCCATGTCGGTCCCGGCGCCGCAGGCCCGGGCCCGGAAGCGGCGGGCGGCGAACTGCACGAGGGAGAGGTTCATCTCGATGAGGGTGTTGCGGACGTACTGGTACGCGCGCGTACCCTCCTCCAGAGTGCGCAGCCTCGCGAGGAACAGCCGTGACAGCTCCCGGGCGTCCGCGGGTGACAGCTCGCGCGCCAGCTCCACGCGCGGCAGGACCCCCGACGGGGGCGCTCCCTCCGCGGTCGCGACGTCGGCCGGTATCCGGCGGTCCGTCGCGTGATCGGGGGTGACGAATGCGGCCGAACGGGACATCATGGCCGTTCCCTCCCTGTGGTCGTTGGCTGCCGACCGCGCTCATGCCCAGGGATCCGGCCCGCACGCCTGCCTCGGCACGCCGGTTCCTCCGCGTACGCGCGGGGCCCTGGGCGCCGCCCCGTGGTGGTCGAGCGTGCATACTCCCTTCCGGACCCCGTACGGTGACCCGATCGGGGAGGCGCACATGAGCGGAGCAGAGGACGTGCCGTACGACGGTGTGGTCGAGGACAGCTACGCGGCGGGGCCCGGCTGGGTCGTGGTCGCCCGCGGAGAACTGGACCAGGACACCCTGCCGCCACTGGAGGAGGCCCTGACCGCCGCTGCGGACCGGCACCCGGTGGTGGTCCTCGACGCGAGCGCCGTCACCTTCGGCGACTCGTCCTTCCTCAACCTGCTCCTGGGGGTGCGTCGCACGACGGCCCTGCGGATCGCCGCACCGGGCGGTCAGCTGCGCCGCCTGTTCGCCCTGACGGGCGCGGACACGATCCTCTCGCTGTACCCCGACGTCCGGACCGCTCTCGACGCGTGACGGCCGCGAGGTCCCGCCGCCCCGCGTGTGTCCGCCCGCCGCCCCCCGGAACCCGCCGGCCGGCCCCGACGGGTGACCGCCCCCGCCGGAGTTCCGCGGATGGCTCGGGACGCCCGGGGCAAGAGCGGTGCGTGACGACGAAGACCCTCCCCGCGCTCCGGCGCGCCCCCGGACACCGGACCACCGCCAGACGGATCGCCGCGGCCCTGCGCCGCACCGCGGTACGGCTCTGGGACGACAACGTCGCCGACCACGCGGCGGCGCTGACCTACTACGCGGTCCTCGCCCTGGTGCCCGCGCTCCTCGTGTGCGTCTCCCTCGTCGGGCTCGCCGGGGAAGGCACGCGCGAGCGCCTGATCCTCGACCTCACCTCGTACGCCCCTCCCCAGTCGGCCCAGGTGCTCCGGGAGGCGCTGGACGGCCTCACCTCGGGTCCGTCCTCCCTCTGGCTGCTCCTCGGCAGCGCGGTCCTGAGCGCCCTGTGGTCGGCCTCCAGCTACCTGGCGGTCTTCCGCCGCGCCCTGCACGCCATGCACCGGCTGCCCGACACCCGCCCGCCCCTGCGCTCGGCCCACGTCCTGGCCCTGACGGCCGCGGCGCTGCTGGCCCTGCTGGTGGCGGGCGCAGCGAGCCTCGTCGCCACCGGTCCCGTGGTCCGCCGGCTCGTGGCGGCCACCGATCACGCCGGCGGCGAGACGCTCGCCCTCCTGCGGTGGCCGGTCCTGCTCCTGGTCGTCACGGCCCTGGTCCTCGTCCTCTACCGCACGGGTCCCGCCCAGGCCCGTGGAACGCGGCGCTGCCTGCCCGGCGGGGTCCTGGCGGCCCTGCTCTGGCTCGCCGCGTCGGGCCTGTTCACCCTCTACGCCGAGGCGGGCACCTACAGCCGGCTGTACGGCTCACTGGCCGGGACCGTCGTGTTCCTCGTGTGGCTCTGGGTCACCAACCTGGCCCTCCTCGCCGGAGCCCAGTTCAACGCAGTGCTGGCCCGCCGGGCCGAGTAGGGGGGGGCAGTGGCCGATCACGCCCACCGCCCCGCCCCGCCCGGTCCGGCTCAGCCGCCCGCCGCGCGCTGCCGCTCGTCGAACAGGTGCGGGGCGGCCCCTAGTTGATGATCTCGGCGCGGTCGTCCCGGCGGATCGCGGCCAGGCGGTCACGCCACACCTGGAGGGCTTCGGGCGTCTGCCGCGTCCAGTCGGTGACCTCGCCGACGATGCGCAGCGGATCCCTGCTGCGATAGGAGCGGGTGGGGTTGCCGGGGAACTTCCGGTCGGTGACGTTGGGGTCGTTCTCGAATTCCCCGGTCGGTTCGACGGCGTACACGCGCGGTGTCCCGTCGCCGGCGGCCAGTTCGGCGGCGAGCCCGGCGCCGTCGCGCAACGCGGTGAAGTAGATGTGGTTCATCACGATCTCGGGCCGGTAGTTGGAACGGAAACCCGCCGTGAGGTGGTCTCCGACCCGCAGCTCGGCCTTCGTGCCGTGGAAGAACGGTCCCGCGTCCAACACCTCGTCCATCGGCGCAGGTTATCAAAGGGCGCCTCGCGGCGGCGGGGGAGGCTACGGCCGCCCGTGCAGGCCGGCGGCGCGGCGCAGGGTGACTCCGAACGGGCGTCGTACGGATGCGTGGTGTCCGCTTGCTGCTTAGTTTTGCCGAGAGAGCCGAAAGGTCGTGTTCCTCCCCTCCCGTCCCCGTGAGAAAGGCCTTCCATGAAGCGACTGCCCCTGATCGGTGTTCTGTGCGTCAGCGCCGTGCTCGGACTCGCCGCCTGCTCCGACAACAAGGACGAGAACGCGGCCGAGGAGCAGGCCACCAAGGCCGCGGCCGACCTGTGCACCGACCTGAACGCCCTCAAGGCGGACAACGCCAAGCTGAAGGCCCTCAACCCGTCCTCCGCGACGAAGGACCAGGTCAAGGACGCCTACGACGCCGTCCAGAAGGACTGGTCGAACGTCAAGGAGAACCTGACGAAGATGAAGCAGGCGCAGCAGGAGGCGGTCAAGGACGCCGCCGAGAACCTGAAGAAGGGCTACGAGGCCCTGCCGGGCGACACCACGGGCAAGGACGCGCTCACCAAGCTCCAGCCCCAGATCCAGAAGCTGGACGAGGCTTCGACGGACGCCTCGACCGGTCTCAAGTGCTGACGGCCGGCGGGCTCCGCCGGTAGAGCCGCAGCAGGGTGGCCGCCGTAGCGGGCTCGGCGCCGTCCGTTCCGCCCTGCGCGCGGCCACCACCCCGCCTAACCTGGGAAGGACGCCAGGTCCAGGCCGGTGAGGAGGCCGCCGTGAGCCGTGCAGAGAAGCGCCGGTACCGGAAGGCCTGCGTGGGACTCGCCACGGCGGGCCTCCTGGCCCTCCCGGCGGCCGGGGCCCTCGCCCACCAGCCGCAACCCGCCCCCCGGGCGACCGCCTCGGCGGAGCCCTCCCCGGCGGGCGGCTTCCCCGCCCTCGACGCCGCCACGGCCGCGAAACTGGACCGGGCCGTCCAGGACGTGCTGAAGAAGACCGGGGTCCCGGGCGTCGTCGTCGGGATATCCGCACCCGGCAAGGGCGAGTACACGCGGGCCTTCGGCATCGCCGACAAGGCGACGAAGCAGCCGATGGCGACGGACGTGTACTCGCGCATCGGCAGCGAGACCAAGACGTTCACCGTGACGGCGGTGCTCCAGCTCGCCGCGCAGGGCAAGGTGGGCCTCGACGACCCCATCGGCACGTACGTCAAGGGCGTTCCCAACGGCGACAAGGTCACCCTGCGGGAACTCGCGGGCATGCGCAGCGGACTGCTCAGCTACACGGCGACGCAGACCTTCTACAAGGCGCTCACCACCGACCCGACGCGGCACTTCGCCCCCCGGGAACTGCTGGACTACGCCTTCAAAGCGCCCAAGCCGGTGATCTTCGCACCGAACGCGCAGTTCAACTACTCCAACACCAACCTGATCCTGCTCGGCCTGGTGGTCGAGAAGCAGTCCGGGCAGCCGCTCTCCGCCTACATCCGCGACCACGTCCTGCGCCCCGCCGGAATGAACCGCACCAGCTTCCCCGACGACGCCTCGTTCCCCGCCCCGCACGCCCAGGGCTACACGCAGCAGACGGCGTCGGGGAAGACCGAGGACGCCACCGACTGGAACCCCTCCTGGGGCTGGGCCGCCGGCGCGATGATCTCCGACCTGCACGACCTGCGGATCTGGGCGAAGACCCTGGCCACCGGCGTCTTCCCCGACGGCTCGCGGATGGTCTCCCCCGACCTGCAGAAGCAGCGCCTCCAGACCCCGCCCACCAGCATCCCCGGTGCGGGCTACGGCCTGGGCATCTTCGACGTGCAGGGCTGGATCGGCCACAACGGTTCGCTGCCGGGCTACCAGTCCCTCACCATGTACCTGCCCGAGCAGCAGGCGACCATGGTGGTCCTGCTCAACACCGACATCCCGTACGGGCCGCAGCAGGAGGAACCGAGCACGGTCTTCGGCCAGGCGCTGACCAGCGTCCTGACCCCCGGCCACGTCTACAACCTCCCGGCGGCCGCCCAGAAGGACACGACCCCGTCGCCCACGCGCTGACGCACCGGCCCGCCCGCCCGCGAGGCGCCGGACGCCCACGCGATGTTTGAACCCCGCTCCAGCGAGCAACGGCGAAAGGTGACGCGCGGAGGCGGCCGGGCGCCGCGGTCGGGGCGAAGGAGCGGATCATGGCCGTACAGCGGGACGCGGGCGCCCGTGCCGGCGGCCTACGGCGGCCCCCGACACCCACGGGTGCGAAGGCCGGACGGGACGGCGAGACCCGGGTCACGGTGTGGGTGGCCCTCGCGGCAAACCTCGTGATCTGCGTGGCCAAGGCCGTGGGAGGGGTGGTCGCCGGGTCACCGGCCCTGCTCTCGGAGGCCGCCCATTCGGTGGCCGACAGCCTCAACGAGGTGTTCCTCCTGGCCTCGGTCCGCCGCAGCCGGCGCCCGGCCGACGAGCGGCATCCCTTCGGCTACGGCAAGGAGCGGTTCTTCTGGTCGCTGCTCGCCGCGGTCGGGATCTTCGTCACCGGCGGGTGCTTCTCGGTGTTCCAGGGAGTGGAGGCCTTCCACGGCGGCGGCGGGGAGACGCACGAGGGGTACGTGATCGGCCTGGCGGTCCTGTTCGTCGCCCTCCTCGCCGAAAGCGGCTCGCTGCTGCGCGCCGTCCTCCAGGTCCGGCGGGCCGCACGGGCCGCCGGACACGGGCTGGCCGAGGAGGTGCGGGCCGGGCGCGACCCGGCCCTGCGGACCGTGCTCGCCGAGGACGGCACGGCCTGTGTGGGCGTGGTCCTGGCGATGGCGGGGATGGCACTCCACCTGGCGACCGGACAGGTGGCGTACGAGGCCTGCGCCTCCGTCCTCATCGGCCTCCTGCTCGTGTACGTGGCGTACGTGCTCGGCAAGGGCGCCCGGGCCCACCTGATCGGCGAGGCCGCCGATCCGCGCCTGCGGGACGAGGTCCACGACTTCCTCGACGGACAGCCCGAGATCGACTCCGTGACCGCACTGCTGACCATGAGGCTGGGGCCCGACGCGGTGCTCCTCGCCGCCGGCATCGACCTGACGCCCGGCTACGACAGCGAGACCGTCGAGGAGGCGATGGTGCGCGTCCGCAACGACCTGAAGGGTCGCTGGCCCGAGCTGGACCAGGTCTTCCTGGACGTCACGGACGCCGCGGCGGCCCGCCGGTCCGCCGCGGCCGCCCGGCCGCAGGAACGGGCACCGGAAGCGTAAAGAGTTCCCCAAGGGGCCCTGCCGGTGCGTGGTAGGGACCCCGAGCCGGTGTGTCTGTCCTGCGGAAACGCAAAGCCGAAGAGGCGAAGACGGCGAGTGCGGCCGGGTCGCCCGGCACATTCCATAACTCCGCATAACGGGACACTCGACCCCCATCGGCGTGCGTGACCGAGGTCATCCCACGGAGATCGTCATTGCCTGGCGCGAGCGAATTTGCACATAGTTGCCACTGCTACCGGTCCCCGCCGGTCGATTCCGGCATCCGTCCCGGCACCGTGACCGGGGGATCACGCCGATCACACAGTGGAAGGGACGTGCGCCGATGAAGACCGCGCCCCAGCGGCTGCGCGCCGGCCTGGCAGCCGGAGCGGCCGCCGTCGTCCTCCTGTGGGCCGCCCAGGTGCAGCCGTCCGCCCGTCCCGACGATCTCATCGGTGCGGGGGCGCACCTCACCGGACTCCTCGCCGGCTACGGCGTCCTGGTCATGCTCTTCCTGATGGCACGCGTCCCGGCGGTCGAACACGGCGTCGGCGCCGACCGCCTCGCCCGCTGGCACGCCTTCGGCGGCCGCTGGGCACTGCTCCTCGTCGCCGCCCACGGCCTGCTCGCCCTCCTCGTGTACGCCCTGCGCGGCGGGACCGACCTGGTCACGGCCAACAGGGAGCTGCTCGGGTACCCGGCCGTGGCCGCCGCCTACGCCGGAGCGGCCCTGCTCGCCGGCGTGGGCCTCGCCTCCGCCAGGGCCGTACGCCGCCGGATCCCGCACGAGACGTGGCGCGGCATCCACCTGCTCGCCTACCTCGCCGCCGCCCTCGGCTTCGTCCACCAGCTGGCCGGCCCCGACGTCGCCGTCACCTCCCTCACCACCTGGTTCTGGGCCCTGCTGCACACCGTCGTCGCCGTCCTGCTCCTCTGGTACCGGGGCGTCGTCCCGGTGCGCCAGGCCCTGCGGCACGGGCTGCGCGTCGCCACCGTCGAACGCGAGGGCCCGGACGTGGTCTCCGTGACCATCCGGGGCGGCCGGCTCCGCGAGCTCCGTGCCGAGCCGGGCCAGTTCTTCCGCTGGCGCTTCCTGCGGCGCGGCCTGTGGCACACCGCCCTGCCCTTCTCCCTCTCCGCGCCCGTCCACGACGACTGCCTGCGGATCACGGTGAAGGCGCTCGGCGCGCACTCCCGGCGGGTGCGGCGGCTGCGTCCCGGCACCCGGGTGCTGGCCACCGGCCCGTTCGGCGCGCTCACCCGCCGGCGGCGCACCCGTCCCAAGGTCCTGCTGATCGCCGGCGGCATCGGGATCACACCGATGCGGGCCCTGTTCGAGGCGCTGCCCGCCGCTCCCGGCGACCTCACGCTGCTCTACCGGGCCGGTGACGCGGGCCAGCTGGTCCTGCGGGACGAGCTGGAAGCCATAGCCGCGGAGCGCCAGGCGGCCCTGCACTACCTGGTGGGACGCTCCGACGAGGCGTACGACCCGCTCGCCCCGCAGGCGCTGCGCTCGCTCGTGCCCGAACTGGCCGACCACGACGTGTACCTGTGCGGGCCGCCCGGGATGACGGACGCCACGACGGCGTCGCTGATCCGCGCAGGCGTGCCCTCCGGGCGGATCCACTCCGAGTGCTTCACCTCCTGAGGACCTGATCCTGTCGATGAACCAGCCCACGAACCAACCCACGAACGAGCCCGCGAACCAGCGCACGCATCAGCCCGCCGGGTCGCCCCGCACCCGCCGCCGGACCCCCGCCCGGCACCGGGGCCCCGCGCGTTCGCGCCGGCTCGCCCTCGGCCTCGCCCTGGCCAGCGTGCTGACCGCGACGGGCATCACGATGACGGTCGATCCGGCCGCACCGACGAATCCGGCGGACTCTTCTGTCCGCTCCGGCCGGTAGGAAACACATAAACATCAGGCGCATGGTGGGGCGGTGCGAGGGCAGGAGCGGCTCCGGAGGTTGATAATCATGGTTCCCCTGCTTCTGGTTCTCCTGCTCGCCCTGATCCTCTTCGGGGTCGGATTCGCGGTGAAGGTGCTCTGGTGGATCGCCCTCGCCGTGCTGGTCCTGTGGCTGCTCGGCTTCGTCGCCCGCCCGCGGGGCGGCAGCGGCCGCTGGTACCGCTGGTAGCCCGTACGC
>NZ_JBHVUQ010000071.1:0-35963 GCF_042884105.1 Streptomyces sp. NPDC058157 | reverse complement strand
CGGCCGCCCCGGCCGCCCCGGCCGCCCCGGCCGCCGGCGGGCTGCGCGCCTCCGACGCCGACCGGGACCGGATCGCGCAGATCCTCTCCGACGCGCTCGCGGAGGGCCGGCTGACGCCCGAGGAGCACTCCGAGCGCCTGGACACCCTCTACGCGGTCAAGACGGTGGGGGAGCTGGAGGTGCTCGTCCGCGACCTGCCGGCCGGAGCCGCCGCCCCTGCCGCCCCCACCGCCGCCCCGGCGGGGATCGGCCCCGTGGAGTCCGTGGTGGCCGTGTGCAGCAGCTCCGCCCGCAAGGGCCGCTGGCGCCCGGGTCCGCACACCCGCGCCGTCTCCGTCCTGGGCGACATCACCATCGACCTCACCGAGGCCGTGTTCGAGCAGCAGGTCACCGAGTTCAACGTGGTCGCGGTCCTCGGCAACGTCGAGGTCCTGGTCCCGGAGAACGTCACCCTGCGCGGCTACGGCAGCGGGCTCCTCGGCAACTTCGAGGTCCGCGGCGGGGGCGCGGCTGCCGACCCGCAGGCGCCCGTCGTGATCGTCCGCGGCCTCGCCGTGCTCGGCAACATCGAGGCCCGGCCCAAGCTCGGCGCCCGCCTCGTCGACCTCGCCGACAAGCTGCGCAAGCGGCTCGGCTGAGCGCGCCGCCGGTGGGTGGGTTTCGGACGAACCGCGTCCGGCCCGCCGACACCGGTGCATAGGGGCACGCGCAGCGGGTAGGGACAGGTGCATCGTCTCTCGCTCGCGTACCCGTCGTCAGGAGTAGACCGTGCCGCATCCGCCGCATCAGTCCCTGCAGGCAGCCGCCGTCCAGACCCTTCAGACGCGCCCGGCCGCCGTGCCGAAGCCGAGGGTGGCGGCCAGGGAAGAGGAGGACGGCCCCTGGCACACGGAGGCCGTGTGCCGCAGGGACGAGGCGGGTCTCTTCTTCGCACCGTCCAAGGAGCCCACCGCGGCCCGGCTGGCCCGCGAGGAGGCCGCCAAGCGGGTCTGCGCCCGCTGTCCGGTGATGGTCGCCTGCCGGGAGCACGCCCTGCTCCAGCCCGAGCCGTACGGGGTCTGGGGCGGGCTGACCGCCGCCGAGCGGCGGGTGGTGCTGGGCCGCAGGCGCCGCCGCGCCGCCGAACTGCTGCCGGGCGCGCCCGGACCGGTCGCCGCCGCGGGCTGAGCCGCGGGCCGCGCAGGCCGGAGGAGACGACTGAGGGGCGGTCCCCCGCACGGGGACCGCCCCTCGGCGTTGCCGTCGCCGGCCCGGGCCGCTCCTACTGGGCGCGGCCCAGGGAGATGCCGCTGTAGGCGCGCAGCTTCGACAGGCGGTGCGTGGAGTCGATCTGGCGGATCGTGCCCGACTTCGAGCGCATGACCAGCGACGAGGTGGTCGCGGTCTCCGAGCGGTAGTGGACGCCGCGCAGCAGCTCGCCGTCCGTGATGCCGGTGGCGACGAAGAAGACGTTCTCGCCGGACACCAGGTCGTTGGTGGTCAGGACGCGGTCGAGGTCGTGGCCCGCGTCGATGGCCTTCTGGCGCTCGGCCTCGTCCTTGGGCCAGAGCTTGCCCTGGATGGTGCCGCCGAGGCACTTTATGGCGCACGCCGAGATGATGCCCTCGGGGGTGCCGCCGATGCCCATGAGCAGGTCGACGCCGGTGCCCTCGCGCACCGCCATGACCGAGCCGGCGACGTCGCCGTCGGAGATGAACTTGATGCGGGCGCCGGTCTCGCGGATCTCCTTGACGATGCCCTCGTGGCGGGGGCGGTCCAGGATGACGACGGTGACGTCCTCGGGGGCGATGCTCTTGGCCTTGGCGACCCGGCGGATGTTGACCGAGACGGGGGCGTTGATGTCGACGAAGTCGGCGGCCTCGGGGCCGGTGACGAGCTTGTCCATGTAGAAGACGGCGGACGGGTCGAACATGGTGCCGCGGTCGGCGGCGGCCAGGACGGCGATGGCGTTCGGCATGCCCTTGGCGTTCAGGGTGGTGCCGTCGATCGGGTCCACGGCGATGTCGACCTCGGCGCCGGTGCCGTCACCGACGCGCTCGCCGTTGAAGAGCATCGGGGCTTCGTCCTTCTCCCCCTCGCCGATGACGACGACGCCGTTCATCGAGACGGTGGAGATCAGGGTCCGCATCGCGTTGACCGCGGCGCCGTCGGCGCCGAGCTTGTCGCCACGGCCGACCCACCGGCCCGCGGCGAGCGCCGCAGCCTCGGTGACCCGTACGAGTTCGAGGGCGAGGTTGCGGTCAGGCGAGTCGGGGGCGACTTCGAGCTGGGGCGGCAGGTTGTGCTCGGTCATCGGAGCGCACCTTTCTGTACGACGACGGCCGGGAGTGTGAGGGTGCTGGAACTCTATCGGTTCGTCGACATATTGAGCAGAGCGGGTCACTTATGAGCGCATTATCGGTCAAGCGGTCCGGCTGAGCGGACACCGCCCGCCCTTCGCGCGCCGCCCGCACCGGCGCCACGGCGACCCCCGGCGGTGATCGCCGTCTGCCATGCGGGACGATGGTGGGGTGGCAGGTATGAAAGGCAAGCAGACGGTCTGGGACATGGTCCGGTCGCTGGCGGTGATCGGCGTCGTGGTGGCGGGCATCTACATGTTCATCCCGCACGACGACAAAGCCGACCCGACGCGCACGGTCGACTACCGGGTGGAGACCCTGACGGCCCGGCGCGCGGCCCCGTACCCGGTGGCGGCCCCCGTGGGCCTCCCGGAGCAGTGGCGGGCGACCTCGGTGACCTTCGAGCGCAAGAACGCCAACGCCTGGCACCTGGGCTTCCTGGATCCGCAGCAGCAGTACGTGGCGATCGAGCAGTCCACGGACGCCTCGCAGAAGAACCTCGCCAAGCTCACCCAGAAGGCGGCGCCCACCGGGCAGAGCCAGCAGGTCGGCGACCGGGCGTGGGAGCGCTGGGACGGCGAGAAGTACGACGCGCTGGTGCGCCAGGACCAGGGCTACGTCACCGTGGTCACCGGTACGGGCTCCTTCGAGCAGCTGGGCGCGATGGCGGCGGCGCTGGAGTTCAAGCAGGGGCAGTGACCCCTGCGGTCGCCGCGGCCGCGTGCGAAAGGGCCGCCCGCCCCGGGGGAACCGGGGCGGGCGGCCCTTTTCGCGCGTCGGCGGCGTCGTGCCGGGGCTCAGACGGTGGTGATGACCTCGTCGTAGGCCAGGCGCGGGGAGCGGTCGTGCCAGGCGCCCTCGCCGGGCTTGCCGATGTTGACGACCATCAGCGCGCTGTGGTCGCCGTCGAGGAACTCCTTGCTGATGCCCTCGAGGTCGGCGCCGGTCATCGGGCCGGCGGCCAGACCGGCGGCGCGGACGCCGACGATGAAGTAGGCGGCCTGCAGCATGGCGTTGCGGGCGGCGAAGGCCTCGCGGGCCGGGCGCTCGGTGAAGAAGCCCTTGACCGCCGGGTAGTGCGGCAGGAGGGTGTCGAACTCCTCGTGGAACTCGTTGTCCGCGGCGAGGATCGCGACCAGCGGGGCGGCGGCGGTCTTGGCCTTGTTGCCGTCCGACATCAGGTTCACCAGGCGCTCGCGGGCCTCGGCGGAGCGGACCAGGGTGATGCGCAGCGGCGTGCCGTTGAAGGCGGTCGGGCCGTACTTCACCAGGTCGTAGATGGCCTGGACCTGCTCGTCGGTCACCGGCTCGTCGGAGAACGAGTTGGCGGTGCGGGCCTCGCGGAACAGCAGGTCCTGGGCAGCGGCGTCGAGCACGAGAGACATCGGTAAGCCTTCTTCTGTACGGAGGTGAAGCGGTGGTCCGACTGTAGGACAAAAGTAGATGAAATTTCAACTACTTGCCTTCGCCGGTGATCCGGATCACTCCTCGGCGCCGCCCCCGCCCGCCGCCTCGGCCGCCTCCCGGGCGGCCAGCGCCGAGTCCAGCCGGGCGCGCGCGCCCTCCAGCCAGTGCCGGCAGACCCCGGCCAGCTCCTCGCCGCGCTCCCAGAGCGCGAGCGACTCCTCCAGCGAGGTGCCGCCGGCCTCCAGCTTGCGGACGACCTCGACGAGCTCGTCGCGCGCCTGCTCGTAGCCCAGCGTCGTATCGGCCTCGGTCATTCCCTGTCCCATCGTAGATGTGTCTTACAACGACTTCGTTGCCGGAACGTGTCAGTCTCCAGCGGAGCCCGAGCGGGCCTCCACCACCGTCACGGCGAACTCGCCCTCCGCCACCCGCGCACGCAGCGCCTCGCCCGGCGCGACCTCCCCGGGCGCCCGCACCACGTGCCCGTCGGCCCGCTGGAGCACCGCGTACCCGCGCTCCATCGTGGCCGCCGGGGACAGGGCCACCACCCGGGCCCGGGTGTGCTCCAGCTCCGACTCCGCCCGGTCCAGCAGATGCCCCAGCGTGCGCCGGCTGCGGCCCAGCAGGGCCTCCAGTTCGTCCTCCCGGGTCTCCACCATCCGCTGCGGGTGTACGAACACCGGCCGCGCGAGCGCGTGCGCCAGCCCCCGTTCCTCCCGCTCCAGCAGCCCGCGCAGCGCCCGCAGCCCCCGGCCCTGGAGCTGGCGCACCCGCTCCAGCTCCTCGCCGACGTCCGGGACCACCTTCTTCGCCGCGTCCGTCGGCGTGGAGGCCCGCAGGTCCGCCACCAGGTCCAGCAAGGGGGAGTCCGGCTCGTGCCCGATCGCCGACACCACCGGCGTCCGGGCCGCCGCGACCGTCCGCACGACCTCCTCGTCCGAGAAGGGAAGCAGGTCCTCCACGCTGCCGCCGCCCCGCGCCACGATGATCACGTCGACCTCGTCCAGGGCGTCCAGCTCCTTGACCGCCCGCACCACCTGCGGCACCGCGTGCACCCCCTGCACGGCCACGTTGCGCACCTCGAAGCGCACCGCCGGCCAGCGCCGCCGCGCGTTCTCCAGCACGTCCCGCTCGGCCGCCGAGGCCCGCCCCACCACCAGCCCGATCAGCTGCGGCAGGAACGGCAGCGGCTTCTTGCGCTCCAGCGCGAACAGCCCCTCCGACGCCAGCGACCGCTTGAGCCGCTCCAGCCGCGCCAGCAGCTCCCCGATCCCGACGGGCCGTATCTCCGTCACCCGCAGCGACAGCTGCCCGCGCGGGGCGTACCACTCCGGCTTCGCCAGGACGACGACCCGCGCACCCTCCGACACCACGTCCGCGACCTCGTCGAAGACCTGGCGGAAGCAGGTCACGCTGACGGAGATGTCGTGCGAGGGATCGCGCAGCGTCAGGAACACCACCCCCGCCCCCGGCCGCCGGGACAGCTGAGTGATCTGCCCCTCCACCCACACCTGGCCCAGCCGGTCGATCCAGCCCCCGATGAGCCGGGACACCTGACCGACCGGCAGCGGCGCCTCCGCCGACGTATTGAGACCCATACAGGGAGGCTAACCGGCGACGCTGACAGCGTCTCAGGCCCCGGGCGGGGTGTCGGGGTCCCTCCGCCCCCGCTGGAAGAACAGCACCCCCAGCCCCACCGCCAGCCACACCGCCCCCACCGCCTGCGCCGTCCCCGAGGCCTCCACGATCACCGCCACCGTCACCGCCGCCCCCAGCACCGGCACCACCAGGTGCCGGACCCAGCTCGGCGGCCCCTCCATGCGCCGCACCACGAACCAGCCCACCACCGACGCGTGCAACAGGGTGAACGCCACCAGCGCCCCCACGTCCACCACCGACACCAGGTGGTCCAGCCCGTCGTCGCGGCGCGCCGCCCACACCGCCGCCACCAGCGTCACCACCGCCGCCACCAGCAGCGCCGCCCTCGGAGTACCCCCCGAGGTCCGCGCCAGCACCCCCGGCAGCCGCCGCTCCCGGGCCATCGCGAACAGCAGCCGCCCCGCCGCCGCCTGCCCCGCCAGCGCCGCGAACGCCGCCCCCACCGCCTTGCTCACCGCCACCAGGTCGTGCAGCCAGCCCCCCACCGACGCCTCGACCGCCGTGTAGAACGCCGGCCCCTGCAACGCCGGATCCGCCGCCAGCTCCGCCGACGGGAACGGGGCCAGCAGCGCCGCCAGGTACGTCTGCGCCACGAACAGCACCCCGGTCAGCCCCAGGCACAGCAGCACCGCCCGGGCCACCCGCGCACCGCCCCCCGTCACCTCCTCCGCGAACGAGGCGATCGCGTCGAACCCCAGGTACGACAGCACCGCCACCGACACCGCCCCCACCACCGCCGCCGCCGAGAACCCCAGCGACCCGTCCCCCGTCAGCGGCGACAGCCACCCCCGCCGCGCCCCGTCCCGTGCCAGCACCACCACCGCGGACACCAGGAACACCAGCAGCACCACGATCTCCACCGCCAGCACCGCGAACCCCACCCGCGCGGCCGCCCGCACCCCCCACAGGTTCAGCAGGGTCGTCACCACCACCGCCAGCGCCGTCCACACCCACCGCGACACCTCGGGCACCAGCGCGTTCATCGCGATCCCCGAGAACAGGTACGCCACCGCCGGGATCAGCAGGTAGTCCAGCGCCGCCATCCAGCCGGCGATCATCCCCGGCCCCTCGCCCAGCCCCTTGCGGGCGTAGGTGAACACCGACCCCGCCTGCGGGGCCACCCGCACCATCTGCGCGTACGAGAACGCCGTGAACCCCATCGCCACGGTCGCGACCACGTAGACCAGCGCCACCGCCCCGTGCGACTTCGCGTCCAGCGTGCCGAAGACCCCGACCGGGGCCATGGGCGCGATGAACAGCAGCCCGTAGACCACCAGGTCCCGGAAGCCCAGACTCCGCCGCAGTGCCGGGGGTGCGGCCGTACCAGGATCCACAGCGGCTGCCATCGCTCCTCCGAGGGGCTGTGAGGACGGACGTTCGACCCAGTCTCTGCCGGACGGGGGACGTCCGGCCTCCTGGAGCCCCCCGTACGATGGAGCGTATGACTGCCCCCGCACCCGCTTCCCGCCGCGTCCTGCTCGCCGCCCCGCGCGGTTACTGCGCGGGCGTGGACCGCGCCGTGATCGCCGTCGAGAAGGCCCTCGAGCAGTACGGCGCCCCGGTCTACGTCCGCCACGAGATCGTGCACAACAAGTACGTCGTCCAGACGCTGCAGAAGAAGGGCGCGATCTTCGTCGAGAAGACGGAGGAGGTCCCGCCGGGCAACATCGTCATGTTCTCCGCCCACGGCGTCGCCCCCGTGGTGCACGAGGAAGCGGCGCAGGGCCGGCTCGCGACCATCGACGCGACCTGCCCGCTGGTCACCAAGGTCCACAAGGAAGCGGTCCGCTACGCCAACGAGGACTTCGACATCCTCCTCATCGGCCACGAGGGCCACGAGGAGGTCATCGGCACCTCCGGCGAGGCCCCCGACCACATCACCATCGTCGACGGCCCCGACGACGTCGCCAAGGTCGAGGTCCGCGACGAGTCCAAGGTCGTCTGGCTCTCCCAGACCACCCTCTCCGTCGACGAGACGATGGAGACGGTCGACGCGCTGAAGCAGAAGTTCCCGCTGCTCGTCTCCCCGCCCAGCGACGACATCTGCTACGCCACCTCCAACCGCCAGGCCGCCGTCAAGGCGATGGGCGCCGACGCCGACCTGGTCGTCGTCGTCGGCTCCAAGAACTCCTCGAACTCCATCCGCCTCGTCGAGGTCGCCCTCGACGCCGGCGCCCGCGCCGCCCACCTGGTCGACTTCGCCAGCGAGATCGACGAGGCCTGGCTGGAGGGCGTCACCACCGTCGGCCTGACCTCGGGCGCCTCCGTGCCGGAGGTGCTGGTCGAGGAGGTCCTGGAGTGGCTGGCCCAGCGCGGCTTCGCCGACGTGGAGATCGTCAAGACGGCCGAGGAGCACATCGTCTTCTCGCTGCCCAAGGAGCTCCGCCGCGACCTGCGCACCGAGGCCGCCGAACTGGCGGCCGGAGCCTCCGACGAGTAGCCCGTACGGCGGCGGCTTCGTACGGTGAGTCCATGCAGATCTTCGGTGTGGACATCGGCGGTACGGGGATCAAGGGCGCTCCCGTGGACCTGGACCGCGGCGAACCGGCGCAGGAGCGCCACAAAGTACTGACACCACATCCGGCCACCCCCGAGGGGGTGGCCGGAGGCGTTGCCGAGGTCGTCCGCCACTTCTCCTGGGACGGCCCGATCGGCGTCACCTTCCCCGGCGTGGTCACCCACGGCGTGACCCGGACGGCCGCCAACGTCGACAAGGCCTGGATCGGCCTCGACGCGGCCGCCCTGCTCTCCGCGACCCTCGACGGCCGCCCGGTCACCGTCCTCAACGACGCCGACGCGGCGGGCGTCGCCGAGATGACCTACGGGGCGGGGCGCGGGGTCCCCGGCACGGTCGTCCTGCTCACCCTGGGCACCGGCATCGGCAGCGCCGTCTTCCGCGACGGCCGGCTCGTGCCCAACACCGAGCTCGGCCACCTGGAGCTCAAGGGCCACGACGCGGAGACCCGGGCCTCGGTCAAGGCCAAGGAGGACGGGGACCTCAGCTGGGAGCGCTGGGCGCACCGGCTGGACAAGTACCTGGCGCACGTCGAGATGCTGTTCTCCCCGGACCTCTTCATCCTCGGCGGCGGGGTCAGCCGCAAACCGGAGAAGTTCGTCCCCCTCCTCAAGAACGTCCGCGCGCAGATCGTCCCGGCGAAACTCCAGAACAACGCCGGCATCGTCGGCGCCGCCATGGCGGCCCGCGACGGCCTCACGGCCTGACCGCCTAGCCGTTCAGCAGGCGGCGGAGCTGCTGCCGGCCCTCCTGGCCGCCCTCCGCCGCCCGCTCAGCGCGGCCCGCCGCACCAGCGCGATCAGCCCCGCGACCAGCGTCCCCGCGTACAGCCACCCGGCGTGCAGGGACAGCGCCGACACCACCCCCATCAGCTCCCCGCCGAAACCGCCCGAGCCGCCCGACACGGGCCACACCCCGGCGGCGAAGGCGATCGGCACGCACACCGGCGCGGTGATCAGGTCGGCGGGCCGCACCCACAGCGCGGTCAGGGCGGCCACGGGCAGGAACAGCAGCCCGTACGCGAACAGCGAGGAGCCGAACAGCAGCCGGCAGATCCCGGCGACGAGCAGCATCGCCGCACAGGCGAACAGCCCGCCGCCGAGCCCGGTCAGCCGCGGCCGCGGCATCCGCCGGGCGGCGGCGGACGCGGGCGGCCGGGGGCGCCGCCCCGCCTGGGCGGGCACCTGCGGGTGACGTACCGAACGCATCCTGTATCGCTCCACCCCACCAACCTAGGCGGGAGGCCCCGCCCCGCCCGCTCGGACACGCGTACAACCACGCGCGCGCCCGCAGGAAAGTAAACTGTCCGACGGCCCACTCCGGGCCGCCGCCCCCAATCAGCTACGGGAAGTCGCCAACGTGTCGCTCACGATCGGAATCGTCGGCCTGCCGAATGTCGGCAAGTCGACCCTGTTCAACGCCCTGACCAAGAACGACGTACTGGCGGCCAACTACCCGTTCGCCACCATCGAGCCGAACATCGGCGTCGTCGGCGTCCCGGACCAGCGCCTCGCCGTCCTGGCCGGGATCTTCAAGTCGGAGCGCATCCTCCCCGCCACGGTCGACTTCGTCGACATCGCCGGCATCGTGCGCGGCGCCTCCGAGGGCGAGGGCCTGGGCAACAAGTTCCTCGCGAACATCCGCGAGTCGGACGCGATCTGCCAGGTCATCCGCGCCTTCAAGGACGAGAACGTCGTCCACGTCGACGGCAAGGTCTCGCCGAAGGACGACATCGAGACGATCAACACCGAGCTGATCCTCGCCGACCTCCAGTCCATCGAGAAGGCGGTCCCGCGCCTGACGAAGGAGTCCCGCCTCCAGAAGGACAAGGTCGCGGTCCTGGCGGCGGCCGAGAAGGCCCAGAAGATCCTGGAGAACGGCGACACCCTCTTCTCCCAGGGCATCACCAAGGGCACCGAGCAGGGCGACCTCCTCCACGAGCTGCACCTGCTCACCACCAAGCCGTTCCTCTACGTCTTCAACGTGGACGAGGACGAGCTGACGGACGACGCCTTCAAGGCCGAGCAGTCCGCCCTGGTCGCCCCGGCGGAGGCCATCTTCCTCAACGCCAAGCTGGAGGCGGACCTCGCCGAGCTGGACGACGAGGAAGCCCTGGAGCTCCTCCAGTCCGTCGGCCAGGACGAGCCCGGCCTGGCCACCCTCGGCCGCGTCGGCTTCGCCACCCTGGGCCTCCAGACCTACCTGACGGCCGGCCCGAAGGAAACCCGCGCCTGGACCATCAAGCAGGGCGCCACGGCCCCCGAGGCGGCCGGCGTGATCCACACCGACTTCCAGCGCGGCTTCATCAAGGCGGAGGTCATCTCCTTCGCCGACCTGGTCGACTGCGGCTCGGTCGCGGAAGCCCGCGCGAAGGGCAAGGCCCGCATGGAGGGCAAGGACTACGTCATGCAGGACGGCGACGTGGTCGAGTTCCGCTTCAACGTCTGAGCGGACGCATTGGCACCACGTCGCTGACGGGGCAAACATGCAGGTCAGAAGGGGCCGACTCCGCCGGGAGTCGGCCCCCTCGTGTTTCAGCCGTTCGACCCGGCCGGAGATTGCCGAAAGTGGTACGTTATTAGGTACCACTTTGAGGGATGGGGGCAGGGCATGTCCATAACCGCGAGCGAAGCCCGCAGGGAACTCTTTCCGCTGATCAAGAAGGTCAACGAGAACCACGAGGCCATCGAGATCGTCTCGAAGCACGGCAATGCCGTGCTCGTCTCGGCAGAGGACTACGCGGCGCTGCGCGAGGGCTCGTACCTGCTGCGCTCTCCGGCGAACGCCCGCCGGCTGCTCAAGGCGTACGAGAACGCCCTGGCCCATGTCAACGTGTCGGATCGCGAGCTGATCGATCCGGACTCGGCGGACGCGAGTGCGGGTGCCGGGTGAGGCTTGTCTTCGAGGATCAGGGATGGGAGGACTACACGTCCTGGCTCAAGAACGACCGCAAGATCCTCGCCCGGATCAACAAGCTGATCGAGGACGTCAGGCGTGACCCGTTCTCAGGGATCGGCAAGCCGGAACCTTTGAAGTACCACCTGCCTGGCGCGTGGTCGCGGCGGATCGACGACGAGCACCGCCTCGTCTACCTGGTGACGGAGAAGGAGATCATCATCCTTGCGGCTCGGTACCACTACTGACCGCCCGTGTTGGGATGGTGCTGACCAGCGGTGATGATGGTCAGGGAGCCTTGCCGTCCCCACGCTGCTCGGGGGCGGCTGCCAGAGTGGTGGAGGCGGCGAGTGCCTGCGTGAAACTGGCTACCGCCGCCTCGTCCAAGCCCGCGAACACCCTGGCGAGCTGGTCGCCCCAATTGGGACGGCACTCGTATCCGGTCAGGTGCCCCTGCAGATACTCCAGGATCTCCCCGTATGCCGTGACCGTCGGCGGGACGCCCCACTCTGGCAAGGGGAGGGGCTCGCCATCGCCACGAGTCACTAGCACCCTCGACGGGATGACACGACCTTTCAGCCCAAAGCGCGCAGGGCGGTGGCGAACGCGTGGCAAAGGAAGGTTGGTGAAGGTGCCGCCTAGCCGCCCAGGCGGCAAGCGGTGGCTCGGATCAGGCCGTACAGCAGGCGTGCGTTCGGCGGGACAGCCTGAGCCAGCGCCACAGCCTGCGGCCATGCCCGACGGGTGCACGGGGGCATCGGAGAGAAACGGCAACACGGCCGTTCCGCCGGGATCGGCGGCCCTCTCGCCGGCGGGTCAGCCGCACCAGCTCTGGACCGGACCACGATCCCGGCTCGACGCGGATCTTCGCCCATGCGAGCATCAGGGCCTGCCGCGCGCGTCACGTACCTCGAAGTCGATGGCCTCGTCGCATGCAGGGCGCCAGTGGCAGTCCCCTGTCGTGACCTTTCGCAAACTGCCATCAGGTACTCATCGGACATGACGAGGGGTGTGAGTCAGCGGGCGGAAGGCCTGCGTGAACTGCCAACGACGTGCTATAGCTGATGACTTGCTGTGTGCACGCCGGAGGGCCGCGACAGTGCATGGAGTCACAACGTCATCATTCCGCGTCTGTCAGGGGGAATCGGTGGACCCACAGATCGTCGCAGTCGCCAGTGCGGCTGGCACCGCCATCGTCTCGGCCATGGCTACGGATGGCTGGCAGCGTGCGAGGGACAGCGTCGTCGGGCTCTGGCAACGGTTCCGACCCGAGGCCGCCGACGCGGTCCATGCGGATTTCGACGGGCATCGGAGGGCTCTTGTGGATTCCCTCCGAGAGGGTGACGAGCCCACTCGCGCCGCGTTGGTGACGGTGTGGAACGGGCACTTTCTCGGCCTGCTTGTCGCACAGCCGGATGCTCTTGATGCCCTCAGGCAGTTCAGCACGGCGCTCGATCGAGAGAGCGTCGGCGGGCCCCGCCCTTCAGTGAACATGACTGCCCATGCGAGCGGCAACGGGCAGGTGTTCCAGGCCGGGCGCGATCAGAAGATCGCACAGTCGTGACTCCGTCCCGTCGCGAGGGGGAGTCGAACGAGTCCTGGTCGATGCGGGTCGACGCCTCCGATGCCGCCCAAGTGCACCAGGCAGGTCGAGATCAACACTTCGTTCAGAACCACTACCACTTCGACCCGACGCCATCTCGCTTCCACGAGATGGCTCAGGACGACGAAGACGAGGTTGAGTACGTCTTCTTCATGGGCCCCTGGCACGTACCAATCACGGTTCTGCTTTACCTGCTTGCCCCGGTCCCCCTGCTCGTAGGCGGTACCAGCCTGCAGCTCGTCTTCGAAGCCGAGCCCGGACCTTCCATATGGTGGGTGATGGCTTACACGGCATGTGCCGTGATTGTTGGTGTGGTGCTTGAGGCCATCGTGCTGAACAAGGCTCTGCTCCGCAGTCCATGGAGCTTCGCCACCGACACGTATGTCAGGGTCCTGCACGGATCGGTCGCCGCTGGGCTCTTCATTTATTCCTTGATCCGCTCCCCTGATGAGGCCGGTACCATCGGACGCCTCGCCCTTGACTGTGCGGAGGTTCTGGGGCCCCTGTAACACCAGCATCTCAGGGGAATTCCACGACCCTCGACAAGACGGGGTTCAGCTCGCAAGCCTTTCGTGCCCACCCACCCCTTGTCTGGTTCGCGAGTGGCCTCGCCATGGCGAATGGAGAGCAGGCTCCGTGGCCGTTGCCCGCACACGGCCACGAGCACGAACTGGCCGCAGAGTTCCGAAGTCACCTCGACTTCGTCGAGTCCGCGTAGTACACCGCGATCCGGGAGGCGGGACCGTTCCATGTATGCGACAGAGCCGACGGAAGAAGCCCGGATCGAGGACGCGGGCAACGTGCTGGTGGCGCCTTCGGCGTTGCGGGGTGATGACTCGGTCCGGGGGTTCTTCGGGGTCGTGATCACCCCGGAGGAGCTGGACGCCGGGGCGGTCGGCCTCGCGGGGAAGACCGTCTACCTGTGCGGGGACGTGTCCCGGATCAGCGGGCGGCAGCTGGCGGCGGCGGGCCGGGTGTTCGTCGTCCGGGAGCTGGCGCGGGGGTACCGCGTGGGGAACGGCGGCCCCTGGACGGTCGTCGGCCTCGGCCGGGTTCCGCTGCGGGTGCACGGGGCCGGGGTGTACTACCGCCGGTTCTTC
Organism: Streptomyces sp. NPDC058157; assembly: GCF_042884105.1. NCBI lineage: Bacteria > Bacillati > Actinomycetota > Actinomycetes > Kitasatosporales > Streptomycetaceae > Streptomyces > Streptomyces sp. NPDC058157. Next base: position 22,445 of record NZ_JBHVUQ010000071.1, on the reverse strand, counting down.
CACCCCGACGCCGGGCACTTCGGGCGGATCCGGGCCGAGCACGTGTTCCAGTCGCTGACGGAGTCGACCAAGCCGGGGACGGCCCACCGCAGCGGGATCTACCTGACACCGGTCGAGCGCAGCGGCGACGAGCTGCACTTCCGCCTGCTGCGCTGCTCCACGAACCTGTCCGGTCCGACCGAGGGCTTCGGCCCGACGGACACGGCCGTCGTCGGGGCCCTGAACCGTGAGGCCGCCGCCGTCTTCCGGAACGCGGCGCCGCTGAACCACGTCCTCGCGCAGGTCTACCACAACACCCGGGCGACGGCCGGGCGCAAGCAGTCCAAGGCCAGGATCTCGGCGCACGCCGACAAGACGAAGGACATGCCGGTCAACGGCGTCATGGCCTTCTGCACCTTCTACGAGGGGCTGGAGAAGCTCCAGCCGCTGGCCGAGGACCCCTTCGACCGTGGTGTGCGGGGCGTCAGCGGGCTGACCCGGCTCCGGTTCCGCCTCAAGGAGCAGCGGGACGCCGCCGTGCTCCCCGCGCAGTTCACCGTGACCCTGCACCCCGGCTCCGTGTTCCTCATGCCGCTGTCCACCAACCGCCTGTACACGCACGAGATCCGGCCCGCGGCGCTCCCCGCCGAGTCGCTCCCGACCCGCCTGGGATACGTGGTGCGCTGTTCGGGCAGGGAGGCGGTCCACAAGGACGGCCGGACGTTCCTGAAGACGACGGGCGAGGGGCTGGTGGAGCTGGAACCGCCCACGCCGGAGGGCATGGACCGGCTGCGCGGGCTGTACGCCGAGGAGAACCGGAGCTCGGCCTTCGTCGACTACGGCGGCGGGTTCCTCTTCAGCATGAACGCGGGAGACTACGTTGCCCCTCGAACCTAGGCAGGTGGAGGGGGTCGCCTCGTACGCCCTGGATGCCGCGGGGGACCTCTTCGCGGAGCTCTCCGGGGCGACCCGCTGGGAGGACGTGGGGAAGGGGCGGCGCGGCGCCGTGCTCGTGCGGGTCGACGCGGACGGCGGCGTCCCCCTCGTCCGCACCACCACCCGGTACGGAAGCCCGGCGCAGCGCTTCGGGGCGGTGCACGAGCGGCTCGCGCGGCGGGTGCGGGAGCGGGCGGGCCTGCCGGCCGCCTTCGACAACGCCCTCGTCGAGCGCTACACGAACGCCTACAAGACCATGGGCAGCCACAGCGACCAGGCCCTCGACCTCGCCGAAGGGTCGTCCATCGCGGTCTTCTCCTGTTACCGGCGCGGCGGGGAGGGCCCGTCGAGGAAGCTCGTCTTCGAAGAGAAGGGGGCGTCCGGGGGCGAGGGGTTCGAGGTCCCCCTCGTCCACAACGGCGTCGTCGTCTTCTCCGTCGCGGCGAACCGGCGGCTCAGGCACCGGATCGTCCTGGACGCGCCCGCCCCGGCGGAGGGCGACGAATGGCTCGGCGTGACCTTCCGAACCTCGAAGACCGTCGTCCGGTTCCGCGACGGGGAGGCGTACCTCCCGGGCGGTCAGCGCCTGACGGAGGCGGACGAGGAACAGAGCCGCGCGTTCTACGGGCTCCGGCGCCGCGAGAACCAGGAGACGGACTTCGTCTACCCCCACCTGGCGTACACCGTCAGCGGGAGCGATCTGCTGCCGCCGGAGTGAGTGCGTCGAGGTCCGGGGTGACGGGCGGTGCTACGCGGTGGGCGGGCGCAGCATCGGTTCGAAGGCCTCCTCGCCCTCGACCATGGGGAGGAAGCCGTCCGGGACGGTGCGGGCGGCGGTGGTCAGGAGGCGGGCCAGGACCTCGGGCTCGGTGGCCGGGGGGAGGCGGAGTGCGGCGAGGAGGCGGTCGCGGACCTCGGGGTGGTCCGGGTTGTCCTCCAGGTGGTCGGCGTTGAGGACGGGCGGACGGAAGCCGGCCAGGGCGTCGTGCCAGGAGGGCAGGACGATGACCAGGGTCAGGGCCTCGGCGAGGGACTCCGCGAGCAGGGTGGCCTGGCCCTCCGAGTCGGTGTAGAGGACGGGGCGCGCGCTGTCGGGGCCGGACGGGCCGCACAGGTAGTGGGTGCCGCCCGCGCCGCAGCCGGCCACGGGCTCGACCGGCAGACCGGCCGGCAGGGCGATCGACTCCTCGATGGGGTCGGTCCGCGTGAGGTCGAACTCGCCGTCGCAGGCGAGGTACGCGTCGACCTCGGGGTGGGCGGCGATCCGGCGGAGCAGGGCCTCGTCGGAGAGGGCGGCCGGGTTGAGGGCGCGGGCGGTCTCGGGGGTCAGGGGGTGGCCCGCGAGGACGTGGCGGACGGCGTCGAGGGGGACCGGGCGCTCGTAGTGGTCCTCGAAGTGGGCCTGGACGGCCTCGGGGGAGCGGTCGGTGAGGAGGCGGAAGAGGTGGCCCGAGCCGTCCGGGTCGGTGCTGCGCGGGGGGAAGTCGACGGCCGAGCCGGTGTGCCAGGCCGTGCCGCCGGTCTCCCACCACAGGCAGGCGGTGACCCGTGGGGCGCCGGTGTCCGGGTCGGTGAAGGCCGGCTCGTCGAGGAGCGGGCGCAGTGCGGCGGGCACCTCGTCGACGACACCGGGCCAGACCTGCTCGTCGTCCGTGGCGTACGGGCTCATCGGCGACTCGTGGTCGAACCCGCGGACGAGCACGCCGGCCGGGGTGAAGAGGACGGAGAACTCGTCACCCGAGCCGTTGTCCATCAGGGCCGCTTCCTCCTCGGGGCCCCAGGCGGCGTCGAAGGTGTGGCAGACGTACTGCGGATCGTCACCGATCGCCGCGTCCAGCACGGCCAGCGCGCGCAGGTGGGTGCGGAGGGCGGCCGGGTCGGGGAGGAGGGCGGCGGTGGTGGCGGCGGTGTTCATGGCGGCATGGAAGCACGCGCCACTGACACGGACCGGCCCGGGGCGGCGGCCGGTGCCGCGAGCCCGGCGGGTGGCGCGAGCGCGGCCGGTGCCGTGCGCCCGGCCGGTGGGCGCGTGCTTCGGGTGCCGGACCGCTACAGCCCCCGGACCGCGGCGACCGTGAAGGTGGTCGGGGTGCCCGTCGACGGGGTCATCGGGCCGCCCTTGTCGAACTGGGAGCGGACCACCAGGGTGCGGGTCGGGGTGTGGGCCAGGGTGGTGGGGATCTGGAGGGCCGGGTCCGTGAGGGTGTGGAGCAGGCGGGCGCGGGTGCCGTCCGGGGTGAGCTGCCAGCGGGTCAGGGTGTTCGTGATGTTGTGGGCCGCCCGGAGGGTGCCGGTGGGGGAGAGGTCGAGGCCGTCGGCGGCCTTGAGGTCGCCGCCGGTGAGGATGACCCGGCTGAGGGCGCCGGTGGCGAGGTCGACGCGGTGGAGCTCCCCGGCGGTCATGTCGACCGCGAGGAGGTAGCGGCCCGCCGCGTCGGAGGTGATGCCGTTGAGGGTGAACTTGCCCGGCGGCGGCGGGGTGACCTGCCGGCTCAGGTCGTAGCCGACCGTCAGGGCGCCCGAGCCGGCCCGCAGCTGGGCGGGGGTGACGCGGTAGATCACCGCGCGGACGCTGTCCGTCAGGTAGGCGGTGCCGTCCGGGGTGATGGTCAGGTCGTTGATGAAGTGCGGGACGGCGGGGTCGGCCTCGAAGTGGGCCAGGCGGGTGCCCGTCGCCGTGTCGTACACCGCGACGCCGGCCGTGGAGTCGGTGACCCACAGGCGGCCCCGGGCGTCGACGCGCAGGCCGTTGGCGGTGTGCCGGCCGTCGGTGCCGGAGGGCAGGAAGACCTCGGCCGTCCGGGCGCCGGGGCGGGCGCGGTAGACGGTCCCGTCCGCGTACGAGCCGACGTACACCGTGCCGGTGCGGGCGTCGGCGGCTATGCCCTCGGGGTAGACCTTCGCGCCGGGCAGCGTGAACGCCGTCGACACGCGGGCCGGGCCCGGGGCGGCGCCGGTGGTGAGCGCCGTGGTGAGGGCCAGGAGGGCGGCGACGGGCAGGGCGTGGGACAGCTTGCGCATGGGTGTTCGCTTCCTTCTGGGCGGTAGGGTTCGAAGAGTAGTTAGAGGTCTAATGATTGGCAAGGGTCATTAGGATGGCGCCATGACCTCCATGCCCCCCGAGGAGCGCATCGGTTCGCACGTCAAGCGCGCCGAACAGGCGCTGCTCGCGGCGAAGACAGCCGCCTGCAAGCCGGCCGAAGTAACGGTTCCGCAGTACGCGGCCCTGCTCTGGCTCGCCGAGAAGCCGGGCATCTCCGCCGCGGCCCTGGCCCGGCTCTGCGGGGTCACCGCGCCGACGATGAACACCGTGCTGAAGAACCTCCACGAGCGCGGCCTCGTCGAGCGCACCCCGCACGAGTGGCACCGCAACGTGCTGGAGACCCGGCTCACCGCCGAGGGGCGCGCCGCGATGGAGCTCGCCGACACGGGCGCCGTGCGCGTGGAGACGGCGCTCGCCGCCGCCTTCACCGCGGAGGAGCGCGAGCGGCTCATCTCCCTGCTGGGACGGTGCGCGGAGGCGCTCGACGCCCTCAAGTGAGCGGACCGCCATCCGGAGTTCCGCGCAAGTTTTTGCAGAAATTTGGAACGATCCGCAGAATTCGCTCATCAGGACTAACCAAGGGGATGTCCGCGTGCCGTCCCGCCCCGGGGCAGCCGAGACCGTTCGGAGCGAAGTTCGTGCATCAGTACCCTCAGCAGTCGTCCGGACACGAGCCCGCGCCGGCCGGGGGCCGCCGGAAGTCGCGGCGCGCGGTGTGGATCGGCGCGGGCGTCGCCGCCGCGCTGCTCCTCGGCGGCGGGGGCTTCGCGGCCTACAAGAACGAGTGGTTCGACGGCAACGGGCAGGCCGTCAGCTTCGGCAAGGACCACGCGCCCGCCACCGGCAAGGACGGCAAGGACGGCAAGGACGGCGGCGGCTCCGGGAAGAAGGCCGCGAGCCCCTCCGCCCCGCCGACGCCCACCGGTGACCCGGACGTGCAGCTCCCCGCCGGCCCGAGGTCGGAGTTCAAGCAGACGACCAAGCTCGACGACGGCACGGTCATCGCCAAGACGCGCCTGGCCGGGGCCAAGTCCGGGTTCGAGGGGGACGTCTGGGTCTGGGCCCCCAAGGAGTACGACGACCCGAAGTACGCCAAGAGCGCCTTCCCGGTCCTCATCGCCCTGCCCGGCGGCAACGGGTTCCCGGCCAATTACTGGTCCGACCGCAGCCTCGGCCTCCAGAAGGCGATCAGCGAGGGGGTCCAGGCCGGGACCAGCCTGCCGTTCGTCGTGATCATGCCGGTGCTCAACCCGGACAACAAGTACTACTACGACGGGGCCGACATACCCGGCCAGCCCAAGATGGGCACCTGGATCGCCGAGGACGTCCCCGACTTCGTCCGCACCAACTTCCGCACCTACAAGTCCCGCGACGGCTGGGCCTTCATGGGCTCCTCCTCCGGTGCCTTCGTCGGCATGAAGACGGTCCTGCAGTACCCGGACCGCTTCAAGGCCGTGATCGCCAGCGGCGGCGAGATCGTCCCGGACTCCCCGCTCTGGAAGGGCCACCAGGCGGAGATGGACGCGAACAACCCCGAGAAGCTGGCCGACAAGCTGATCAAGGCGGGCGGCCCGGACGTCTACATCAACTTCCAGATCGGCACCAAGGAGTCCGGCAAGGACCGGATGACGAAATTCGTCCAGCAGTACGGGAAGGGCCCCGTCAAGACGACCATCCGCGACATCCAGAACGGCGAGCACAACGGCTGGCACTACGTGCGCGGCATGAAGGAGGGCTCGCTGGAGTGGATCAGCAAGGTGCTGAAGGGCCCGAAGCCCGAGGCCGGCTGAGCCGGGCCCAGCCGAGCCGAGCCGAGCCGAGCCGGGCCCAGCCGAGCCGCGCCGGGCCGATCCGGGCCCCGCCGGAGCCGTACCGCACAGACGTCCGCCACGTGGCCCTCGCCACGTCGCCCCGGTCCCAGGCAACCCCTACGGTCGTTGACACCTCTGTAGAAGCGAAAAGGGGGACCAATCGGTCCGACCCGCGCCCAACCAGGGCGCCGGAGATGGAACGGGACACATCCGTGCAGTATGACCAGCAAGACGGCGGCGACGGCGGCGACGGCGGCCCCGCGCGCCGCCCCCGCAGGCGCCAGATCCTGATCGGCGGCGGCCTCGCCCTCGTCCTCGCCGCCGGCGGCGGAGCGGCGTACGGGTTCGGCCTCTTCTCGGACATGGGGGACCCCGTCTCCTTCGGGAAGATCCAGGAGTCGGCGGCGGCCGAGGACATCCGCCCGGGCGTGCTGATGCCCACCGGCCCGAAGTCCGAGTTCGTCCGCACCAGCCGGCTCCCGGACGGCACGCAGATCGCGATGACCACCCTGACCGGCAGGAAGTCCGGTTTCACGGGTGACGTGTGGGTCTGGGTCCCCAAGGAGTACGACGACCCGAGGTACGCCAAGAGCGGCTTCCCCGTCCTGATCTCCCTGCCCGGCGGCCGCGGCTACCCCAAGAACTACTGGGGCACCGGACCGGGCCTCGGCCTCCAGCAGGCCGTGATCGACGGGGTCAAGAAGGGCACCAGCCTCCCGTTCATCCTGGTCATGCCCGTGATCAACGCCGACACCAAGCACCACTACGACGGCTCCGACATCCCCGGCGAGCCCAAGATGGGCACCTGGATGGCCGAGGACGTCCCCGATTTCACGAGGGCCAACTTCCGGACCTTCACCTCCCGCGACGGCTGGGCCTTCATGGGCTCCTCCTCGGGCGGTTTCGGCGCCTTCAAGCACGTCCTGAAGTACCCCGACCGCTTCAAGGCGGCCATCGCCAGCGGCGTCGACTTCGTCCCCGATTCCCCGCTGTGGAAGGGGAACCGGCAGGCGATGGACGAGAACAACCCCGAGAAGCTCGCCGAGCTGCTGATCAGGGAGGGCGGCCCGGACGTCTACATCAACTTCCAGATCGGCACCAAGGAGAGCGGCCGGGACCAGACCGAGAAATTCATGAAGGAGTACGGGAAGGGCCCCGTGCACACCCGGCTCCAGGTGATCCAGGATGGTGAGCACAACGGAAAATCGTATGTACGCGGTATGAGGGAGGGCTCCCTGGAGTGGATCAGCAAGGTGATGCAGGCACCCACACCCGACCCCGGCGTGCGATGAGCCAGGCGGTGAAGGGGGCGGCGGCAGCGGCCGCCGCCGCGGGGATCGTGGCGGTGGCCGCCGCCGTGCTCCTCGGGGCGTCCGGCGAGCAGCCGGTGCACCCCTTCCCCACCGTCGGCGTGCTCATGGCGAACGGGGAGCACTGGTGCACGGCGAGCGTGGTCGACAGCCCCCGGGGCAACGTCGTCGCGACCGCCGCGCACTGCGTGGCCCCGGCCGGTGAGGACGGCCGGCCCGGCGAGGCCGCGCACGACGGGCTGGCCATCGGCGAGCTCTCCTTCGCCCCCGCCTTCTCCGGCGAGGGCTCGGGCACCCAGCCCCTCGGCGTGTGGAAGGTCCGTTCGATCCACGTGGACGAGCGCTGGACGAAATGGGGCGACGAGACCGCCGACTTCGCCTTCCTCACCGTCGAGCCGGACGGGAACGGGCGCAGCCTCCAGCAGCGGGTCGGGCTGGGCGAGGCGCCCAAGCCGGACTGGACCTCCGGGTACGAGCGCGAGGTCACGGTCGTCGGCTACCCCGAGTCCGACCACAACCCGCAGAACAAGCCGGTCTCCTGCACCACCCAGACCCGCCACGACACCGACGACCCCGACATGCTCTACATCAGCTGCGCCGGCTTCTGGACCGGCACCAGCGGCAGCCCCTGGATCGCCGACCGCGGCGGCACGGGCCAGCCCGGCCGGCTCATCGGGGTGCTCAGCGGCGGGGACACCGACGTGGACTCCACGGCCGCGCTGTACGACGAGAAGGCCAAGGCCCTCTACGACGCGGCGGCCCGCGGCTGAGCCGGACCGCCCGCCACCGCCCTCACTTGCGCCGCTCGGTACTGACGATCACGCCCACCGCCGCCACCACGATGGCACCGCCCAGCACGATCGGCAGGGTCAGCGGCTCGTCCAGGATCAGCCAGCCCAGCGCCACGGCCACCACCGGATTGACGTACGCGTACGTGGCCACCAGCGACAGCGGCGCCGCCTGGAGCAGCCACGCGTACGCGGTGAACCCGACGACCGAACCGACCAGCACCAGGTAGCCGAGCGCCAGCCAGGAGGCGGTGGAGAACGCGCCGGGGTCCAGACCGCGCTGCTCGCCGCGCAGCAGCCCGACCACCACCTGGGCGGCCCCGCCCCACAGCATCTGGTAGACGCTGCCCGTGAACGGGTTCCCCGGCAGCGGCAGCCGTCCGGCGGAGAAGGAGCCCAGCGCCCAGGTCACCGACCCGGCCACGACCAGCAGCACGCCCGACAGCCGGACCTCCCCGCTGAGCCCCGGGCTGGTCAGCACCGCCATCCCCGTGAGCCCCACCAGCACCCCGGCCAGGGTGCGCAGGGGCGGCCGGTCCCCGGTCGCCGTCCGCAGCACCACCACCCACATCGGCACCGCCGCCACCAGCAGCGCGGCCAGCCCCGAGGGCACGGAGGTCTCGGCCAGGACGACCAGGCCGTTGCCGCCGAGCACCAGCAGCAGGCCGACCACCAGCGTCGACCCGAGCTGCGCGCGGGTCACGCGCAGCGCGGACGGCCCGAACCGCCAGGCGACGATCCCGGCCAGGACCAGACCGGCGGACAGGAAGCGGACACCGGCGGACAGGAACGGCGGCATGGTCTGCACGACGATCCGGATGCCGAGGTAGGTCGAGCCCCAGACGACGTACACGAGGCCGAGGGCCGTCCAGACGGCCCCGCCGGTCCCGCGCTGGGGGGTGGCGGGTGCCGCCGCCGGCTCCGCCGGTATCGAGGTGCTCATGGCCGGATCCTACGGACGGTGGCGGATGCACGCTCCTCGGTTTCTCAGCCCTTGAGCAGGGCGTTCAGCTCGCCGTACGGGAGGGAGCCGTCGAGGGAGCCGTAGGTTCCGCCGGTGAGCAGCTCCTCGGTGGCCCGGCGGGCGACGGCGTACGCGGCCTCCGCCACCCAGGAGCCGAGGCTGACGCGGGCCACGCCGAGGGCGCCGAGCGCGCCGACGGAGGGGGCGCCGGGCCCGACGAGGACGTTGAGCGGGGCGTCGATGCCGCGGGCGAGCTCCGCGATGACGGCGGGGTCGGTGACCCCGGGCACGAAGACGCCCGTGGCTCCGGCGGCCAGGTAGGCGGACGCGCGGGCGAGGGTCTCGTCGAGGCGGGTCGCGCTCTCGCCGAGGCCGAAGAGGTAGGTGTCCACGCGGGCGTTGATGTACAGAGGGACCCCGGCGGCGTCGGCGGCGGCACGGGCGGCGGCCAGGCGCTCCGCGTGGTCGGCGGGGGCGCGGGTGCCGTCCTCGATGTTCACCCCGACCGCACCGGCGGCGAGCACGCCGGCGACGGTCTCCCCGACCCCGGCGGCGTCGGCGGCGAAGCCGCCCTCGATGTCGGCGGTGACGGGGACGGAGACGGCGGAGGCGATCCGCGCGACCAGGTCCAGGGCCCGGTCCCGCGCGAGCGCGTCCCCGTCGGGCGCGCCGAGCGACCAGGCGACCCCGGCACTGGTCGTGGCCACGGCCGGGGCCCCGGCGGCCTCGACGATCCGGGCGCTGGCCACGTCCCAGGCGTTGGCGAGGGGGAGCGGGGCGGCGGGGGTGTGCAGGGCGGTGAAGGCGGCGGCCTTCTCGTGTGCGGTGGTCATGGGGGTAGTCCAGCAGAACCGGCCCGGGCCGGCTGGCGGTTTTCCGACGTGGACGCGGGGCGGGGGCGCGGGTGGGGGACGCCGCGCGGAGCCGGCTCCCCGGCTCGGTCGCCGGCGGGGCTGATGTCCGCCCCGCCGGCGATCGGGGCGCCGGGTCCGGGGGCGGGGCCCCCGGTCCGGGGGCGGGGCCCCAGGAGGCCCCGCGCAGCGGGATCAGGGGGCCAGGCCGGACTTGGCGCCCGCTCCGCACAGGGGGAGGACCGCCGTGCGGCCTTGGAGGGGGTCTTCGGGGGCGCCCGGGCCCACCGCCGCCCAGCAGGCCGCGGCCGTCGGCTCGACGAACAGGCCCCGCCCGGCCAGGTCCCGCTGCGCCGCCCGCACCCGCGCGTCCGTCACCGTGAGGATCGTGCCGCCCGACTTCCGCACCGCCGCCAGGATCTGGCGGGCCCGCGGCGGCGCCGGGATCGCGATGCCCTCGGCCAGCGTCGGCCGCTGCGGCACCGGCTCCGCCTCCTCCGCCCCCGCGGCGAAGGCCGCCGCGAGCGGTGACACCGCCTCCGCCTGCACCCCGACCAGCGCGGGCGCCCGTACCCCCCGCCGGCCCAGCTCCGCCACCGCCAGGGCCGCGCCCAGCAGCAGCGTGCCGTTGCCCACGGGGACGACGAGCACCTCGGGGAGCCGGTCGCCCAGGGCCTCCCAGACCTCGTACACGTACGTCTTCGTGCCGTGCAGGAACCAGGGGTTGAAGACGTGGCTCGCGTAGAAGACCCCCGGCTCGTCCGCCACCGCCCGGGCGGCCTCCGCCGCGGCCTCGCGGCCGCCCGGTACGACGCGCACCGCCGCCCCGTGCGCCCGCATCTGGGCGGTCTTCTTCTCCGAGGTGCCCTCGGGCACGAAAACTTCACAACTCAGCCCGGCCCGCGCGCAGTACGCCGCGACCGACGTGCCGGCGTTCCCGCTGCTGTCCGCGACCACCCGCTCCGGGCCCAGCCGCCGGGCCAGCTCCGCCAGCATCACCGCGCCCCGGTCCTTGAAGGACAGCGTGGGCATCAGGTAGTCGAGTTTGGCGTGAACGCGGTCCCCGAGCGGCAGCATCGGGGTGTGCCCCTCGGACAGGGTGACCGAGAACGCCCCCGGCAGCGGCAGCGCCGGCGCGAACCGCCACAGCGAGTGCGGGCCCGCCGCCGGTTCCAGGGGGATGGCCGGATCGGGCGTGAAGTCGAGGTCCCACGGGCCGCCGCAGACCGGGCAGCACCACGGGGCGGTCCGGACATCCGCGCGCGTGCCGTCCTCCGGGCAGACGTAGTCGGGAAGTGCGTGCGTCATGTGCGGAGCACCTTTGCTCGTTCATGGCTGTCGTATGGCACGGATGTTACGCATCCGTGGGGCTCTTGTGGGATGACGCACGGGTGGGTCAACCTTTTTGAGACGGCGGCCCGTTGGGCCCAAGGGATTGTCATGTCCACGACTAAAAGCGATCCCGTGCGCCCGCCGCCGGCCCGCACCCCCACGCAGCGCACCGCCAATGAGGAGGACCCCTCACATGTCCGTGATGCGTCACACCCGCCGGAAGACCGCCGGCATCGCGACCGCCGTCGTGGCCCTCGCGCTCGGCGCCGCCGCCGCGTTACCCGCCTCGGCCGCCTCCGCCTCCGACGGTGGCGCGCAGGGCGTCGTCGAGAACGCGGGAGTCGCCGGGGCCGTCCCCGGCAGCTACATCGTCACGCTGAAGGACTCCGCCGCCCGCTCCACCGCCGACAGCGGCAAGGCCGTCGCCAAGCGGTACGGCGCGAAGATCGACCGGACCTACAGCGCCGCCCTCAACGGCTACTCCGTCGAGGTCTCCGAGGCGCAGGCGAAGAAGCTCGCCGCCGACCCGGCCGTCGCCTCCGTCGTGCAGAACCGCACCTTCACCGTCGACGCCACCCAGCCCGGCCCGCCCTCCTGGGGCCTGGACCGGATCGACCAGCGCGCCCTCCCCCTCGACCAGAGCTACACCTACCCCGACAAGGCCGGCGAGGGCGTCACCGCGTACATCATCGACACCGGCGTCCGCATCACCCACCAGGACCTGGGCGGCCGCGCCTCCTACGGCTACGACGCCATCGACAACGACAACACCGCCCAGGACGGCCACGGCCACGGCACCCACGTCGCCGGCACCGTCGCGGGCAACAGCTACGGCGTCGCCAAGAAGGCGAAGATCGTCGGCGTCCGCGTCCTGGACAACAACGGCTCCGGCACCACCGCCCAGGTGGTCGCGGGCATCGACTGGGTGACCCGCAACGCCGTCAAGCCCGCCGTGGCCAACATGTCGCTCGGCGGCGGCGCCGACTCCGCGCTCGACACCGCCGTGCGCAACTCCATCGCCTCCGGGATCACCTACGGCGTCGCGGCCGGCAACGAGTCCACCGACGCCTCCACCAAGTCCCCGGCGCGCGTCGCCGAGGCCATCACCGTCGGCGCGACCACCAGCACCGACGCCAAGGCGAGCTACTCCAACTACGGCTCGGTCCTGGACGTCTTCGCGCCGGGCTCCTCCATCACCTCCTCGTGGGGCACGGGCGACACCGCGACGAACACCATCTCCGGCACGTCGATGGCCACCCCGCACGTCGTGGGCGCGGCCGCCCTCTACCTCTCGCAGAACCCGTCGGCCACCCCGGCGCAGGTCCGCGACGGCCTGGTCGCGGCGGCCACCCCGAACGTGGTGACGGGCCCCGGCACCGGCTCGCCCAACCGGCTGCTGAACGTGGGCGCCGGCACCACCCCGCCGAGCGGCCCGCGCTTCGAGAACACCGCCGACTACGCGATCAACGACAACGCGACGGTCGAGTCCCCGATCACCGTCAGCGGGGTCTCCGGCAACGCCCCCGCGACGCTGGGCGTGTCGGTGGACATCAAGCACACCTACATCGGCGACCTCAAGGTCGACCTGGTCGCCCCCGACGGCACCCTCTACAACCTGCACAACCGCACCGGCGGCAGCGCGGACGACATCGTCAAGACGGTCACCGTCAACGCCTCCTCCGAGGTGGCCAACGGGGTCTGGAAGCTGCGCGTGAGCGACAACGCGGCCGCCGACACCGGCAAGATCGACTCCTGGGCGCTGCAGTTCTGACCCGCCCGGGGCCAACGGGCCCGCGACCGGCCCGGATCGGGCCCGGGGCGCGCTGAGCCGAACGCGGGGGCGACCGGGCATCCGGTCGCCCCCGCTGCGTACTATTTCGGGCATCCGTTCGTGCGGGGCCGTCCGCGCGCAGCCGTTCCGAGCCCCGTGATGGAGCACCCCAGCCGGTGAGCACCCCGCCCCCGCAGCCGCCCCGTCCCGCCGGCCCCGGCCCCTCCTGGCCGCCGTCGCCGCAGCCGGGCTGGGGGCCGCCGCCCGGACCGGCCGGGCCGCCCGCGCTCAACGGCTTCGCCCTCGCCTCCCTGCTGGTCGGACTGCTCTGCTTCCCGCCGCTCGGGGTGGTCTTCGCCCTGGTGGCGCTGGCGCAGATCGGGCGCAGGCGCGAGCGGGGCCGGGCGCTGGCGGTCGCCGGCCTGGTGGTCTCCCTGCTGACGTCGGCGGTCATGCTGTACGGGCTGGCGAGCTACACCCGGCCCTTCCTGGAGCGGCTGGACCCGTCGCGGCCGGTGTCGGTGCCGGAGCCGGTCGAGGGCCAGCTGACCGACACGGGCCGACTGCACGCGGGCGACTGCTTCAACGTCCCCGGCGGGGACCTCCTGGACGAGACGCCCTTCACCTACCGCACCGACTGCGCACGGGTCCACGACGGCGAGGTCACCGCCGCGACGACGCTCGGCCCCGGCCCCTTCCCCGGCGCCTCGAAGCTCAAGGACACCGCCACGGAGGCCTGCTGGAAGGCGCAGGACGCGTACGCCATGGACACCTGGGCGCTGCCCGACTACGTGGAGATGTACTACTTCGCCCCCACCCGGGAGGCCTGGCGCGCGGGCGACCGCCGGCTGATCTGCCTGATCGGCACCTCGGGCCAGGAGCACAAGGGCAGCCTGCGCAACGACGCGGGGACGCTGAACCCCGAACAGGTCTCCCTGCTGACCGCCCTCAACGCGGCGGACGGCGCGCTGGGCAGCGCCCCCGAGCGGGAGCTCGACGAGGCGCTGCCGGAGTACCGGACGTGGGCCGGGCGGGTGGACGGGGCGCTGGGCGCGGAGGAGCTGGTGCTGCGCGACGCGGCCGCCGCGCACCCGGAGGCGGGGGCCCGGCTGGGGGAGCTGGCGGCGGCGCGCGCGCAGTGGCAGCGGGCGGCCCGGGCGGCCCGGCCGGCCGACTTCCGGCAGGCGTGGGACGCGGCGGAGGGGGCGCTGACCGCCGGCACGGAGAAGGCGCTGCGGGGCGCGTACGGATTGTCGACGCGGGTTCCGGAGTGGCTCCAGGAGGGTCAGGGAGGCTCGGGGCGGGGTCCCTCGTCCGACTCGGCCTGAGGAGGTCGGAGGATGTCGAAGGGCCTTGGGATGTAACGCTCGGTTACGGGTTTGAGTGACCAGGCTTCATCACATCGGGTGAAACTCTGGCCCGCACTTGCACAGCTCAACGGTCGGTTGCCAGGGTGTAGCTGTCTGTCAACCTGATGGGAGTGGCCCGTGACTTTCGGTGAGCAGCCGGCCTATCTTCGTGTCGCCGGGGATCTGCGGCGGAAGATCGTCGACGGGTCCCTGCCCCCGCACACCCGGCTCCCTTCCCAGGCCCGGATCCGCGAAGAGTACGGCGTGTCCGACACCGTCGCGCTGGAGGCGCGCAAGGTCCTGATGGCGGAGGGCCTGGTCGAGGGCCGCTCCGGCTCGGGCACGTACGTGCGCGAGCAGCCCGTCCCGCGCCGGGTGGCGCGCTCCGGCTACCGCACGGGCGGGGTGTCGACCCCGTTCCGGCAGGAGCAGGCGGAGTCGGGGGCGCACGGCACGTGGGAGTCCAGCAGCGAGCAGACGGCGGCGCCGGCGGAGATCGCCGCGCGGCTGGGCATCGAGCCGGGCGACCGGGTGATGCGGACCCGGTACGTCTTCCGTGACGCGGGCGAGGCCATGATGCTGTCCACCTCCTGGGAGCCGCTGTCCGTGACCGGCCGGACCCCGGTGATGCTGCCGGAGGAGGGTCCGCTGGGGGGCTCGGGGGTGGTCGACCGGATGGCCGCGATCGACGTGGTCGTGGACAACGTGGTCGAGGAGGTCGGCGCGCGGCCGGGGCTGGCCGAGGAGAACATGACGCTCGGCGGGGTGCCGGGGCACGTGGTGCTGGTGGTGACGCGGACGTACTACGCGTCGGGGCGGGCGGTGGAGACGGCCGATGTGGTCGTCCCGGCCGACCGCTACCGGCTCTCCTACCATCTGCCCGTGCGCTGACCACGCGTTCTCCGGCGCCGCCGGGGCTCGTTCCGCGAGCCCGGGCGGCGCTTTCGCACGCCTGGCCGGATGCGTACGCCCCCCAGGTACCTCTTCGTGAAAACCCGTATCCGCTCAGTGAAGGTCGGGCGTAAGCTCGGGCATATGCGCAATGCGGTTTCCTGGGCAGGAACATCGGCGGAGGGTGGAGCGCGATGAACGACAGCGGTGCCCTGCTTCCATGGCTGGTCATACGTCAGGACGACAACGGCAACCGCTACCGGGTGGGCCGGTACGCCACCCGGGCCGAGGCCCAGAAGGTCGTCGACGGCTTCGAGGACCGGGGGCACAAGCAGCTCTACTGGGTCGAGCGGATCGGGCAGGCGGACAGCAGCCCGGCCGCCACGAGGAATTGAAGGCGGGAGTCGAAGGCCCCACAGGGCCTGACATACGGCCTGGCATAGGCTCCGTCCATGACTGTACGCGTGGTCGTGGGCGGAGCCCTCTGTCGTGACGGGCGCCTGCTGGCCGCCCGCCGCAGCGCACCCCCGGAGCTCGCCGGCCGCTGGGAACTCCCCGGCGGGAAGGCCGAGCCGGGCGAGACCGTCCCCGAGGCGCTGGTGCGCGAGCTGCGCGAGGAGCTCGGCGTCGAGACCGAGGCGCTGGAGCGGATCCCGGGGGAGTGGCCGCTGAAGCCCGGCCTCGTGCTGCACGTGTGGACCGCCCGGCTGCTCTCCGGCGAGCCCGCCCCGCTGGAGGACCACGACGAGCTGCGCTGGCTCGCCCCGCACGAGCTGGACTCCGTCGACTGGCTCGACCAGGACCGGCCCTTCGTCGCCGAAGCGGGCCGCAGGATCGCCGGCCAGGGAGCGGACGGGGCGCACCGGAGCGCGTGAGGGTCCCGTTCTAGGCCGTCTGCGCCACAGTGCGCCGGTGGGTGGGGGATCGGGTGGTACGGCGCCCCGAATATCGGGTATGTCGCTATTAGTCCCTATCTCGTCCCCCATTCGTCCCCGACGAACCTGACTGGGGTCGCTGGTGGCCCGGGAAGTGATCGGCGTGATCGACACAGACGGTGAATGTGCCGAGTGGGCCTTCCCCGCCGAGCCCGGTGCCGTCCGCACCGCCCGCCACGCCGTGCGCGGCGCCCTCCGCTCCTGGGGCCTGGACGCCGTCGGCGACGTGACCGTCCTGCTGGTCAGTGAGCTGGTCACCAATTCCCTGCGCTACGCCTCGGGCCCCATCGGAGTCCGCCTGGAGCGGCGCAATCCCGCCGTCCCGGGCCTCACGGGCGGCCCGGCGCTCATCGTGGAAGTCTCCGATCCGCTTCCGGATCCGCCCCGCGAACGGGTCGCCGACGCCGACGACGAGGGCGGCCGGGGACTGCACCTCGTCGCCGTCTCCGCGCGCCGCTGGGGGACCCGGCACGGGAAGTCGGGGAAAACCGTGTGGTTCGAGTTGGCTCTTCCTGGTGAGTAACAAGGAGAAGGGCGAGAAGGGCGGCAGGGGTCTCCCGGAGCGCGTCGGGGATGACCGCCGGACGTGGCCGGAAAACAACGGGACCCTTTTGTGATCGTGAACGCCGTGCCGTACGCGGCCGTGGTGCTGAATACTTCGGTCATGGCCGGTCCGGTTGCGGTGAGCTGGAGGGGACGGTCGCGTGAGCGAGATACCTGCGCAGGCACATCAGACCCGAGTGCCCGGGGAGTCGTGGCACGACTCCATGTGGCACAGCAGTCCGCCTGGCTCGATATATGACTACATAAAGGTCGCGTCGTTCTCGATCGGCCCGGACGGGCTGGTCGACCAGTGGAGCCTGCGCGCCGAAGAACTGTTCGGACTTCCCGCAGCCCAGACCGTGGGCCGCGATCCGGTCGAGGCCTTCATGCCGCCCGAACTGCGCGACGGCGGACACCGCAAGGTCGCGGAGATCCTCGACGGCAAGGAATGGACCGGCCTCGTCCCCTTCCGCATCCCCGGCGGCACCGGCGCGCACGGCGTGGCCGAGATCTACGTGATGCCCACCCAGACCGAGACCGGCGAGCGGGCCGCGCTCTGCGTCGTGGTCGACGTACGCGCACTGCGCCGCATCGAATCCGACCTCGCCGCCTCGCAGGCCATATTCGGCCAATCTCCCTTCGGATTCCTCCTCTTCGGCACCGACCTCACCGTGCAGCGCGCCAACCGCCGCTTCGCCACCGTGTTCGGCGGCGCCGTCGAGGCCCACCGAGGCCGCACCGTCCACGACTACCTGCCCGGGCACGAGGCCGACCGGATGACAGCCGCCCTGCGCCGGGTCCTGGAGACCGGCGAATCCGTCACCGACCTGCGGATCACCGGAGCCGCCCCCGGCAGCCGCGAGAACCGCCACTGGTCCATCAACCTCTACCGCGTCCACGACGGCACCGGCCGCCCCATCGGCGTCGCCGGCCTCGGCACCGACGTCACCCGGCGCCACCTCGCCGCCCGCGAAGCCGCCGGCGTCCGCCGCAACCTCGCCCTCCTCAACGAGGCCGGGCACCGCATCGGCAACTCCCTCGACCTGGAGACCACCGCCCGCGAACTCCTCGACGTCACCGTCCCCGGCTTCTGCGACCTCGCCGCCGTCGACCTCTACGAAGCCCTCCTGACCGGCGACGACGACCGCCCCGCCCGCCCCCAGGGCCCCGGCCTGCCCTCCCTCCCCGGCCAGGGCGCCCGCCGCGCCCCCTCCGCCCCGCTCCGCCGCGTGGCCTTCGCCTCCGCCGTGTCCGACGCCCCCCTCTCGGGACCCGGCGCACCCGCCGCCGTGGGGGAGACCCACCGCTACCCGGCCGCCTCACCCGGCGCCGTCGCCCTGCGCACCGCCCGGACCCGCCTCATCGACGGCGGCGGCTCCGACGACCGCGTCCAGTCCACCCTCATCGTCCCGATGGTCGCCCACGACACCGTCGTCGGCCTCGCCCAGTTCTCCCGCACCAAGGGCAGCGAACCCTTCGGCGAACGCGACCGGGCCGTCGCCGTCGAACTCGCCGCCCGCGCCGCCGTCTGCATCGACAACGCCCGCCTCTACCGGCGCGAACACGAACGCGCCCTGATCCTCCAGCGCAGCCTCCTGCCCCCCGGCGACCCCGAAGCCGCCGGCCTCGACATCGCCTGCCGCTACCTGCCCGGCAACGCCGCCACCGAGGTCGGCGGCGACTGGTTCGACGTCATCGAACTCCCCGGCCACCGCACCGCCCTGGTCGTCGGCGACGTCATGGGACGCGGCCTGCGCGCCGCCGTCGCCATGGGCGAACTGCGCACCGCCGTACGCACCCTCGCCCTCCTCGACCTCGAACCCGCCGAGGTCCTCACCGCCCTCGACGAGGTCGCCCGCGGCCTCGGCACCCCCGGCGGAGCCCAGCAGGCCTCCCGCTCCGCCCTGCACTCCCGCGACGCCGACCGCTCCGAGGTCTACCTCGCCACCTGCGTCTACGCCGTCTACGACCCGGTCACCCGGCGCTGCACCATCGCCAACGCCGGCCACATGCCCCCCGTCCTCGTCGAACCCGCCGAGGACGGCGCCGCCCCCCGCCCCGGCCTGCTCCTGGAGATCCCCACCGGCATGCCGCTCGGCGTCGGCGGCGAACCCTTCGAGGAAGTCGAGGTGGAACTCCCCGAGGGCGCCCTGCTCGCCCTCTACACCGACGGGCTCGTCGAATCCCGCGACCACCCCCTGGAGGAGGGGCTGCGCGGACTGCGCGGCGCCGTCGCGAACCCGGGCCGCCCCCTGGAGGAGGTCTGCGACCAGGTCCTCGACACCCTCCACACCCGCCACGGCGAGGACGACATCGCCCTGCTGATGGCCCGCGTCCAGGGCCTGCCCGTCGAAGCCGTCGGCGACTGGCAGCTCCCCCGCGAGGCCCGCTCGGTGGGCCGCGCCCGCGAACTGGCCCGCGCCAAACTGCCCGCCTGGGGCCTGGAGGGGCTCCTCGACACCACCGAACTCCTGGTCAGCGAGCTCGTCACCAACGCCCTGCGGTACGGGGAGGGCGAGATCCGGCTCCGGCTGCTGCTCGACCGGACCCTGGTGTGCGAGGTCTGGGACGCCAACCTCGCCCAGCCCCGCCGCCGCCGCGCCCGCGACACCGACGAGGGCGGCCGGGGCCTGCAACTGGTCGGCCTGCTCTCGGCCGGCTGGGGCACCCGGCGCACCCACCGGGGCAAGACGGTCTGGTTCGAACTCCCGCTCCCCATGCCCGGCGCCGCCCCGGACGAGACCGGCACCGCACTCTCGGCGGAGCAGCTGCTGGACATGTACGGGTAGGGGAGTCCTGGGCCGTCCTCTGCCGTCCTACGCCGTCCTCGCCTTCAGGGCGGCCAGCCGGGCCTCGACCTCCGAGGCCCGGCCCAGCTCCTCCAGCGACTCGAACTGCGCGTCCAGCGAAGAGGCCGCCAGCTCCTGCCGCCCCAGGGCCATGGCCTCCTCGCGCCGCACCTTCTCCTCGAAGCGGTGCAGGTCGCTCGTCGGATCCAGCACGTCCATGTCCTTCACGGCGTCCAGCATCGTGTTCTGCGCCCGGGCCGTCCGCGCCCGCGCCACCAGCTCGTCCCGCTTGGCCTGCAGCTCCGTCAGCTTGTCCTTCATCGAGGCCAGCCCCGCCTTGAGCCGGTCGACCACCTCCGTCTGCGCGGCGATCACCGGCGCCGACACCTCCGCCTCCTTCTCCGACCGCAGCTGCCGGCCCAGCGCCACCTTCGCCAGGTTGTCGAACCGGTCCGCCTCCGTCGTCGCCCCCGACCCCCGCAGCCCGTCCGCCTTCCGGCTCGCCGCCAGCGCCTTCGCACCCCACTCGGCCGCCGCGTCCACGTCCTCCTGGTGGTCGGCCTCCAGCATCCGCAGGTTCCCGATGGTGGTGGCCACCGCCTGCTCGGCCTCCGAGATGTTGTTCGCGTAGTCGCGGATCAACTGGTCGAGCATCTTCTGCGGATCCTCCGCCTGGTCCAGCAGCGCGTTGACGTTGGCCTTCGCGAGCTGGGTGACACGGCCGAGGATGGTCTGCTTGCTCATGGGTCGGTCCTCCCGGGGAGTCGATGGATACGCCGTTCAGAAGCGGCCGCCGCCGCCCATGCGGCCCCGGGTGCCCTCCCCGCCGAAGGAGCCCGGGCCGCTGCCGCCCCCTCCGCCTCCGAAGCCGCCGCCCCCACCCCCGAAGCCGCCTCCGCCGCCGCCGAAGCCGCCGCGGCCGCCGCCGCGCAGGAGCTCGCCGAGGATGATCCCGCCGAGCACCGCCCCGCCCCGGCCGCCTCCGGCCCGCTGCCCGGCGTACGGGTTCCGGTACGCCCGCACGTCCTGCTCCGCCAGCCCCTGCGCCTCCCGCGCCAGGGAGTCCGCCCGCTGCGCCTGCGCCAGCGCCCCCGCCGGGTCCCCGTCCGCCAGCGCCGCCGACCGTTCCAGCCGCCGCTGCGCCTCCGCCAGCCGGGTGCGGGCCTCGCTGCCCACGGCACCCCGGCTGGTGGTGACGTAGTCCGCCGCCGCGCCGATCGCACTGCGGGCCGACCACTGGGCCTGCTCCAGCAGCGCCGCCGCCCGCCGCCGCCCCGACTCCTGCTCCCGCGCCCCCGCCAGGGCCTCGTCCAGCGCCGCGTCGGCCTCCTCGACCCGGCGCAGCGCGTCGATCGGGTCGTACCGGCCGGCCGCCTCCTCCCGCCGCACGTCCGCCAGCACGGACTCCGCCCGGCCGATCCGGCCCCGCAGGTCCGCCGTGGAGGAGCCCGCCGTGGTCCCGGTCAGCAGGCCGCGCGCGTCGGCGAGGTCCGTCTCCGTCTCGGTGAGGGCGCCCGGCAGCTTCCCGGCGGCCTCCGCCAGCTCCTGCGCACGCCGCTCCACCGCGTCCACCAGCGTCGCCGCCTGGTCCACCGCCCCCTCGGCGGCCCGCACGTGCACCGCCGCCCGGCCGCCGTCCCCGCCGTCCAGCGCCGCCCGTGCCTCGCCGAGGCTCGTCGTCGCGAACAGCAGCCGGTCCTCCGCCTGTTCGGCGTGGGAGGCCACCGGCGCCGACGCGGAGTCCGCGTACCGGGCGGCCAGGGCCGTCAGGGTGGCCGCGGCCGTCGTCGTCCGCCCGGTCAGCTCCCGGAAGCGGGCCTCCACCGCGGCCAGGGCCTGCGGGGCGTTCTTCACCAGGTCCCGGAGCCGGTCGAAGGCCGCCGACTCGGCGTCCAGCCGCCGGTTCGCCTCCGCGCAGCGGGCCAGGACCTCCTCCAGCATCCGGCGGCGGGTCGCGTCGTCCTCGGGATGGGCGTCGTCCAGCTGCTGGCGCAGCCGGAACGCCTGCGTCAGCTCACCCTTCGCGTACTCCACCGCCGCGGTGAAGGAGGTCACGGCCTCGTCGCCGAACTGAGCCGCCGCGAAGCCGAGTTCCTCGGTGCTGGTCCGCACCGCGTCGTCGGTCTCCACCAGCAGGGTCCTGGCCCGCGCGTCCACCTCCGGCAGCGGAGCCGGCTCCGCCCGCCGCCCCTCCCACCCGGGGTGCGCGGTGGCCGTCCCCCGCCCCCCGGCCCCGCCGCCGCGCTTCCGCCGCCGGCTCAGCGCGTACGCCCCGAGCGCCCCGGCCGCGCCGACGGCGACCACCGGGAGCACGTAGTCCCCGACCCCGCCACCCTCCCCCTGCGCCACGCCACCGCCCGGGTTCGCCGGACCGGGGGTGATGGCGGGCACGGGGACGCGCTTGCCACCGAGCACCGCGTCGTAGCCGTCGGCCGCGCCGATGGCGGCGCCCGCCCAGTCGTTCTGCCGCAGGGCGGGCTCGATGGCGGTACGGGCGACGTCGGTGAGCTGCGCCTGGGTGAAACCGGAGTCGACGTCCGCCGAATAGGCGTACTGGCGCGTGCCGGTGGCCACCGCGAGCAGCACGTCGTCCTGTCCGAAGCCGTTCTTCTGGGCGGTGGCGTCGGCCCAGCTCTGGGGGGAGCGGCCGGAGAAGTCGTGCACGTAGGCGACGAACAGCTGGATCCGCCGGTCGGAGTACAGCCGCTCCAGCGCGGCGGTGACGGCGGCCCGCCGGTCCCCGAGGGCCCCCACCCGGTCGGTGATCTGCCCCTGCTCCAGCGCCACGGGATCCTCGGCCCGGGCCTCCACCCCACCCCCCACGCCCACCCACCCGGCAACCACCAGCAACACGGCGCCGAGCCGCAACACACAGCGGCCTCGCGCCCGGGCCCGGCTTCTGGAGGGGTGCACATTCGGGAGCGTATGGGCGCTTCCACACCCCCGCACCCGGAAGGCGCGGGGGCGTATCCCACCGTGCCGTGCCGACCAGCTGCCCGGTACCGGGGAGGGGCGGGACCTCGGCGAGCGGTCTCAGGGAGGGTTGGGGGCTTCCCGTCAGTCTCATCGTCCTTCCGCGTCGGGCCGGCCTGTCAAGGGCGCTCCTTCGTCGCGTCGCTTCGCGATCGCCTGCGGCGACCCTTGACAGACCGT
>NZ_JBHVUQ010000070.1:0-38009 GCF_042884105.1 Streptomyces sp. NPDC058157 | reverse complement strand
ACGCCCGGTTACATTCCGAACCCGGAAGCTAAGCCTTTCAGCGCCGATGGTACTGCAGGGGGGACCCTGTGGGAGAGTAGGACGCCGCCGAACAACCCGCCCTTTTAGCTCAGTCGGTAGAGCGTCTCCATGGTAAGGAGAAGGTCAACGGTTCGATTCCGTTAAAGGGCTCCGAAGTAAAAAGGCCCCCGCCTCTTGGCGGGGGCCTTTTTGCGTTTCCGGGGTCGGTTCTTCGTGGCCGGCCGGCCCCGGGCTGCTGCTGGGAGGAGCAGCCCAGGGCGGGGCCGTGTGCGTCAGGCGCCCTCGCGGGGGTGGGGGACGCGGAAGGCCAGGATGGCCATGTCGTCCGACGCGGGCTCGGCCGCGAAGCGTTCCACCGCGCGCAGGACGCGGGCGGCGACCGCGCCGGCCGTGAGGCCCGTACAGGTGGTCAGGACGTCGGCCAGGCCGTCGTCGCCCAGCATGCGCGAGCCCTCGCGGCGTTCCGTGACTCCGTCCGTGACGCAGAGCAGGACGTCACCCGGGTCCAGGGACAAGGTCTGCTCGTAGAGGTCCAGGTCGTCGATCACGCCCAGCAGCGGCTGCGGCTCCGCCGCCGCGGTGACCTCGCCGTCCGGGCGCAGGCGCAGCGGGAGCGGGTGGCCCGCGCAGACCACCTTCATCAGGGCGCCGCCGTCCGGCTGCGGGTGCAGTTCCCCGTAGAGGAGGGTCAGGAAGCGGCTGCGGGCGCCCTCGTCGAGGATGGCCGCGTTCAGCCGCTCCAGGACCGCCGGGCCGCCGAGGCCCTCGCGGGCCAGCAGGCGCAGGGCGTGCCGGGCCAGGCCGGTGACGGCTGCGGCCTCCGGGCCCGTCCCGCAGACGTCGCCGATGGCGAAGCCGTACGCGCCGTCGCGGATCGGGAAGACGTCGTAGAAGTCGCCGCCCACCTCGTTGCCCTCGCCGGCCGCCCGGTAGATGACCTCGACCTCCATCCCGGGGATGGCGGGGGAGCCGGGCGGCAGGAGGCTGCGCTGGAGGGAGCGGCTGATCGCCGTGCGCTCCGAGTACAGGCGGGCGTTGTCCAGGGCCAGGGCCGCCCGGCGCGACAGGTCGTCGGCCAGTTCGAGGATCTCCTGGCGGAAGTGCTCCTCGCTGGGCTTGCCCAGGGTGAGCATGCCGATCACCCGGTTGCGGGCGAGGAGGGGCAGGACCACCGTCTCGCCGCCCACCGCCGCGGCCGTCGCCGGCCAGGGGCGGGCACCGGCCTCGCGGACCGGCTCGGGCGGCTCCACCCGCGACAGCAGGGCCTTCAGGCCGTCGATGCGCTCCTCGTCCTCGTGTAGCACGTAGGCGAGGTAGGGGTCGGAGGCCTGGTCGGCGATCGTGTAGACGGCGCACCAGGTGGCCAGCGTCGGGACCGTCATCTGGGCCATCAGGGCCAGGGTCTGGTCCCGGTCGAGGGTGCCGGCCAGCAGGTCGGAGGCCTCGACGAGGAAGGACAGGGAACCGCGGCGCAGCCGCTCCAGCTCGCCCAGGCGGGCGGACTCCACGGCGAGGGCGATGCGGTCCGCGGCGAACTGGAGGCGCAGGGCCTCCTCGTTGGTGTAGCGGCCCGGCCCCTCGGCGGCGACCCCCAGGGAGCCGGTCAGCCGGCCCTCCACCTTCAGGGGGACGGTGACCACCGAGCGCATGCCGGTGGACTCCAGGAGCGGTACGGCCCCGGGGACGGCGGAGAGGTCGTCGTGGACGGCGGGCAGCCGGGCGGAGCCGTAGCGGCTGGTGCCGGCCTCGACGGGGACGCGGGCGAAGCGCTGGCGGGTGGAGGGCAGGCCCGTGGTGGCGCGGACCTCCAGCTCGGTCTCGTCGTCGGTGGCCAGCAGCAGGAACGCGGAGTCCGCGTCGAGCATGTCGCGGGCCCGCTCGACGGTGCGCTGGAGCAGGCCGTCCAGGTCGTCGGGGGCGGGGGAGCCGATGAACACCTCGAAGGGGTCCGCGGGGCGGGGCTCGGAGAGCTGGCCGTCGGAGGGCGCGGCCCGGACCGGGGTCTGGAGGAGGGCGCGCTCGTCGTCGTGGACGAGGAGGCAGACGATGGACGGCTCCCCGTGCGCGTCGCGGACGCGCAGGTGGGAGGCGTAGACGGGGATGACGCGGCCGTCGGCGCCGCGGATGCCGTAGCTGCCCTCCCAGCGGGAGAGCCGCAGGGCCTCGGCGATGCCGGTGCCGGTGCCGGGGGTCTGGGGCCAGGCGGCGAGCTCGGCGAGCGGGCGGCCGAGGACCTTCTCGGCGGCGTACCCGAAGACGTGCTCGGCGTCCTCGTTCCAGGCGGAGACGGCGTCGGCGGCGTCGACCTGGATGACGGCGACGCGGACCCGGCTGTCGGCCAGGGGCAGGAACTGGTCCGGGACGACGGGGCCCGCCGAGCGGGTACCGACCGGACGGTCCGGGAGGTCGAGGCGGAACCAGACGTGCTTGTGCGTGGCGGTGTACTCCACGCCCCAGCGGGTGGCCAGGGCGGCGCAGAGCATGAGGCCGCGGCCGCTCTCGCGGTCCGGGTCGGCGTAGGGCCGCTCGTCGGGGTGGCGCAAGGGGAGCTCGCGCTCGGGGTACCGGTCGGCGATCTCGACGCGTACGCCGTCCTCGGCGCGCAGGCACAGGACCTCGGCCTGGGTGCCGGCGTGGACCACGGCGTTGGTGACGAGCTCGCTGGTCAGCACCACCGCGTCGTCGACGATGTCCGCGAAGCCCCAGCCCTGGAGGGTGTCGCGGACGAACGCGCGGGCAGCGGCGACCGACCGCCCTTGCGGGGTGAAACTGGCAGCCGCCCGTGCCGTGATCACAAGTCTCCTTCGACGCGGTGGGTCATCGGATGCCAGGTTACTTACCTTCGCGGTCGCCGTGAGGCGGTCGTACGGGATTCCACCCGCAGGGTGCGGACCGTGTGCGAAGGTGCCGAAGTGTTATGGCCGGGTTCGGCCGGGGTGAAACACTGGGCAGGCTTGGAGAGCCGGCTCTTGGACAGCCGGGGATCCGGTGGAACACAGGTCGACCCTTTCGGGAGGGACACGGTGGAGTCTGGCGCAGCGGTGCGGCGTACGGGAACGCGCCCCAAGGGGGGCAGGGCCCGGCGGAACGGGACGACGGAGGTCGATACCGCCGCACTGAACCGGCTGCTCACGGCCCTGGTGTCGATGCGGGACGGGAACTTCCGCAAGCGGCTGACGGTGTCCGGCGAGGGCGTGATGGCGGAGATCGCCGCCGTCTACAACGAGGTCGCCGACCGGAACCTGCACCTGACCGGGGAGCTGTCGCGGGTCCGGCGCATGGTGGGCCGCGAGGGCAAGCTGAGCGAGCGGCTGGAGACCGGGGCCTGCGAGGGGTCCTGGGCCGCGGCGATCGACGCCTCGAACCAGCTGGTGGACGATCTGGCCCGGCCGGTGTCCGAGGTGGGGCGGGTGCTGTCGGCGGTGGCCGAGGGCGACCTGGACCAGCGGATGGACCTGCGGACGCAGGCCCCCGACGGGGTCGGGCACCCGCTGCGCGGGGAGTTCCTCAAGGTCGGGCGGACGGTCAACAACCTGGTCGACCAGCTGTCGGCGTTCACCGACGAGGTGACGCGGGTGGCGCTGGAGGTCGGTACCGAGGGGAAGCTGGGCGGTCAGGCCCAGGTGCGTGGAATGTCGGGTTCGTGGAAGGACCTGACCGATTCCGTCAACACCATGGCCTACCGGCTCACCGCTCAGGTGCGTGACATCGCCCTCGTCACGACGGCGGTGGCCAAGGGCGACCTGTCGCGCAAGGTCACGGTGCACGTGGCCGGCGAGATGCTGCAGCTGAAGAACACCGTGAACACCATGGTGGACCAGCTGTCCTCCTTCTCCTCCGAGGTGACCCGCGTCGCCCGCGAGGTGGGGACCGAGGGCGAGCTGGGCGGTCAGGCGAAGGTGCCCGGGGTCGCGGGCGTCTGGAAGGACCTGACCGACTCCGTCAATACGATGGCGGGGAACCTGACGGCCCAGGTGCGCGGGATCGCGCAGGTCACGACGGCCGTGGCGAACGGCGACCTGTCGCAGAAGGTGCGGGTCAGCGCGCGCGGCGAGGTCGCGCAGCTGGCCGAAACGATCAATCAGATGACGGAGACCCTGCGGACCTTCGCGGACGAGGTCACGCGCGTGGCCAGCGAGGTCGGCGCGAAGGGCCTGCTGGGCGGGCAGGCCCAGGTGCCGGGCGCGGCGGGGACCTGGAAGGACCTCACCGACTCGGTGAACACGGTCTTCCGGAACCTCACCACGCAGGTGCGGGACATCGCGCAGGTGACGACCGCGGTGGCCAACGGCGACCTGTCGCAGAAGGTCACGGTCGACGTGGCCGGCGAGATGCTGGAGCTCAAGAACACCGTCAACACGATGGTGGACCAGCTCCAGTCGTTCGGTTCGGAAGTGACGCGTGTGGCCCGCGAGGTCGGCGTGGAGGGTGAGCTGGGCGGGCAGGCCCAGGTGCCCGGGGCCGCCGGCACGTGGAAGGACCTCACCGACTCGGTGAACACCGCCTTCCGCAACCTGACGGGCCAGGTCCGCAACATCGCGCAGGTGACGACGGCGGTGGCCAACGGCGACCTGTCGCAGAAGGTCACCGTGGACGTCTCCGGCGAGATGCTCCAGCTGAAGGTCACCGTGAACACGATGGTGGACCAGCTGTCCTCGTTCGCCGACCAGGTCACGCGGATGGCGCGGGACGTGGGCACGGAGGGCCGCCTCGGCGGCCAGGCGCGGGTCGAGGGGGTGTCCGGGACCTGGAAGGAGCTGACCGACTCCGTCAACTTCATGGCCGGGAACCTGACCTCCCAGGTGCGTCAGATCGCCCAGGTGACGACGGCGGTGGCGCGCGGTGACCTGTCGCAGAAGATCGACGTGGACGCGCGGGGCGAGATCCTGGAGCTGAAGAACACCATCAACACGATGGTGGACCAGCTCTCGGCCTTCGCGGAGCAGGTGACCCGGGTGGCCCGGGACGTGGGTACGGAGGGCCGCCTCGGCGGCCAGGCCCAGGTGCCCGGGGTGGCCGGCGTGTGGCGTGACCTGACGGACTCGGTGAACGGCATGGCCGGGAACCTGACCTCGCAGGTCCGCAACATCGCGCAGGTCGCGACGGCGGTGGCGCGCGGTGACCTGTCGCAGAAGATCGACGTGGACGCGCGCGGGGAGATCCTGGAGCTGAAGAACACCATCAACACGATGGTCGACCAGCTCTCGAACTTCGCGGAGCAGGTGACCCGCGTGGCCCGCGAGGTGGGCACCGAGGGCATCCTGGGCGGCCAGGCCGAGGTGAAGGGGGTCTCGGGCACCTGGAAGGACCTCACCCAGTCCGTCAACTTCATGGCGAACAACCTGACCTCGCAGGTGCGCAACATCGCCGAGGTGACCACGGCGGTCGCCATGGGCGACCTGTCCAAGAAGATCACCGTCGACGCCAAGGGCGAGATCCTCGAACTGGTCACCACGGTGAACACGATGGTGGACCAGCTGTCCTCCTTCGCCGAGCAGGTGACCCGGGTGGCCCGCGAGGTGGGTACCGAGGGCATCCTCGGCGGCCAGGCCCGGGTGCGCGGGGTGACCGGCATCTGGAAGGACCTGTCGGACAACGTCAACACGATGGCCGGGAACCTGACGGCGCAGGTGCGCGGGATCGCCCAGGTCTCGGCGGCCGTGGCCAACGGCGACCTGACGAAGAAGGTCACGGTGGAGGCGCGCGGCGAGGTCGCGCAGCTCGCCGACACGGTCAACACGATGGTCAAGACCCTGTCCTCCTTCGCGGACGAGGTCACGCGCGTGGCCCGCGAGGTGGGCACGGAGGGCCGCCTCGGCGGCCAGGCGCACGTCCCCGGGGTCTCGGGTACGTGGAAGGACCTCACCGACTCGGTGAACTTCATGGCGTCCAACCTCACCGGCCAGGTGCGGCAGATCGCCATGGTCACGACGGCCATCGCCAAGGGCGACATGACCAAGAAGATCGACATCGACGCGCGCGGGGAGATCCTGGAGCTTAAGACGACCATCAACACGATGGTCGACCAGCTGTCCTCCTTCGCCGACCAGGTGACCCGGGTGGCCCGCGAGGTGGGTACCGAGGGGATCCTGGGCGGGCAGGCCCGGGTGCGCGACGTGGACGGCACCTGGCGGGACCTGACCGAGTCCGTGAACGAGATGGCCGGCAACCTCACCCGGCAGGTGCGGGCCATCGCGGCCGTGGCCACGGCGGTGACCCGGGGCGACCTCAGCCTGAAGGTCGACGTGGACGCGGCGGGCGAGATCCAGGCCCTCCAGGACAACATCAACACGATGATCGCGAACCTGCGCGACACCACCCTGGCCAACAAGGAGCAGGACTGGCTCAAGGGCAACCTCGCCCGGATCTCGGCCCTGATGCAGGGCCGCCGGGACCTCGACGACGTGGCCAAGCTGATCATGAGCGAGCTGACCCCGGTGGTCGCCGCGCAGCACGGTGCGTTCTTCCTCGCGGTGCCCACCGGCGGCAGCCCCGAGATCGGGACGGACGGCGGCGCGGAGGGCTCGTACGAGCTGCGGATGCGCGGGAGCTACGCCTACGCGGGCGGGCAGATGCCGATCTCCTTCCGGCCGGGGGAGGGCCTGATCGGGATGGTCGCCGAGGAGAAGCGGACGATCCTGGTGGAGAACACCCCGCCGGGCTACCTGAAGATCTCCTCCGGCCTGGGCGAGGCGCCGCCGGCGCACGTGATCGTGCTGCCGGTGCTGTTCGAGGGCAAGGTCCTCGGGGTCATCGAGCTGGCCGGCTTCCAGCCGTTCACGCAGATCCAGAAGGACTTCCTGAGCCAGATCGCCGAGATGATCGGCACGAGCGTCAACACCATCTCCGTCAACTCCAAGACGGAGATGCTGCTCAAGCAGTCCCAGGAGATGACCGAGCAGCTGCGCGAGCGCTCCGACGAGCTGGAGAACCGGCAGAAGGCGCTCCAGGCCGCGAACGCGGAACTGGAGGAGAAGGCGGAGCTGCTGGCCCAGCAGAACCGGGACATCGAGGTGAAGAACACCGAGATCGAGGAGGCCCGGCAGGTCCTGGAGGAGCGCGCCGAGCAGCTCGCGGTCTCGATGCGCTACAAGAGCGAGTTCCTCGCGAACATGTCGCACGAGCTGCGCACCCCGCTCAACTCGCTGCTGATCCTGGCGAAGCTGCTCGCGGACAACGCGGACGAGAACCTCTCGCCGAAGCAGGTGGAGTTCGCGGAGACCATCCACGGCGCGGGCTCGGACCTGCTCCAGCTGATCAACGACATCCTCGACCTGTCGAAGGTCGAGGCAGGGAAGATGGACGTCTCGCCGACGCGGATCGCGCTGGTCCAGCTCGTGGACTACGTGGAGGCCACCTTCCGGCCGCTGACGGCGGAGAAGGGCCTGGACTTCTCGGTACGGGTCTCGCCGGAGCTGCCCGCGACCCTGCACACCGACGAGCAGCGGCTGCTCCAGGTGCTGCGCAACCTGCTGTCGAACGCGGTGAAGTTCACCGACAACGGGGCGGTGGAGCTGGTGATCCGGCCCGCCGGGGCGGACGTGCCGACGGCGATCCGCGAGCAGCTGCTGGAGGCCGGGTCGCTGCGTGACGCGGACGCGGACCTGATCGCCTTCTCGGTGACCGACACCGGTATCGGGATCGCGGCGAGCAAGATGCTGGTGATCTTCGAGGCGTTCAAGCAGGCGGACGGGACGACGAGCCGCAAGTACGGGGGCACGGGGCTGGGGCTGTCCATCAGCCGGGAGATCGCCCGGCTGCTGGGCGGGGAGATCCACGCGGCCAGCGAGCCCGGCCGCGGCTCGACCTTCACCCTGTACCTGCCGCTGCACCCGAGCGAGCTGCCCCCGCAGGGGTACGCGCCGCCCGCGCCGGGCGGGGCGCGGAGCGAGTACCGCAGGGCGGTGGAGGAGGCGCTGCCGGTGTCGCCGCCGGCCCCGGTGGCCGCGCTGCCGACGGTCTCGAAGAACGCGGTCCCGGTGCGGCAGGCGCTGCCGGTGGCGGAGCCGGCCGGGCACGGTTCCTCGGCGCTGTTCCGGCGCCGCCGCAAGCCGGTGGCCGGGCCGCTGCCGCGCACCGAGGTGCCGGGGCAGCCGGACGGGGTGGCGTGGGAGGAGCAGGAGGCGGCGCCGGCGGCGGCGCGCACGTACGACTTCCACGGCGAGCGGGTGCTCATCGTGGACGACGACGTGCGCAACGTCTTCGCGCTGACGAGCGTGCTGGAACAGCACGGGCTGGCGGTGCTCTACGCCGAGAACGGCAGGGAGGGCATCGAGGTGCTGGAGCAGCACGACGACGTGGCGGTCGTGCTGATGGACATCATGATGCCGGAGATGGACGGGTACGCGACGACCTCGGCGATCCGGCGGATGCCGCAGTTCGAGGGGCTGCCGATCATCGCGCTGACGGCGAAGGCGATGAAGGGGGACCGGGAGAAGGCCATCGACTCCGGGGCTTCCGACTACGTCACCAAGCCGGTCGAACCCGACTACCTGCTGTCGGTCATGGAGCAGCACATGCGCGGGGAATGACCGGGGAGCGGGGCGTGACGGGAGGGCGCGGGGGGAACCTTCCGCCCTCCCGCCACGTTCCCGCTCTGTGCACAGTGACATCTTGGTGACAGGGTGTGGCGATCTCGGGAGTGGGGCTACGATGACCGGCACAAGGACGGACGGCGCGAAGACGCCGTCCTCTGGGGCGGGCCCCGGCACACAGGCCGGCGCCCGGAGCCGGGGAGGCCCCATGCCGGGGCGAGGAGGACAGGGCATGGTGCAGAAGGCCAAGATCCTCCTGGTCGACGACAGGCCGGAGAATCTGCTGGCGCTGGAGGCCATCCTCTCCGCGCTCGATCAGACACTGGTCCGGGCGTCGTCGGGGGAGGAAGCGCTCAAAGCGCTGCTGACGGACGATTTCGCGGTCATCCTGCTGGATGTCCAGATGCCGGGTATGGACGGGTTCGAAACCGCCGCGCACATCAAGCGGCGCGAACGGACCCGGGACATCCCGATCATCTTCCTCACCGCGATCAACCACGGTCCGCACCACACCTTCCGCGGCTACGCGGCGGGCGCGGTGGACTACATCTCGAAGCCGTTCGACCCCTGGGTGCTGCGCGCCAAGGTGTCGGTCTTCGTCGAGCTCTACACCAAGAACTGCCAGCTGCGGGAGCAGGCGGCCCTGCTCCGCCTCCAGCTGGAGGGCGGCGGTTCCAACGGCGACGGCAGCAAGGAGGCGGCCGGCCTGCTGGCGGAGCTCTCCGCGCGGCTCGCGGCGGTCGAGGAGCAGGCGGAGGCGCTGACCAAGCAGCTCGGCGAGGACTCCGCCGACGCGGCCGTGGTGGCGACGGCCGCGCATCTGGAGCGCAAGCTGACCGGGCTGCGCAGGGCGCTGGACGCACTGGAGCCGGGAGCCGGCGGGACCGCCGCCGTGCTCCCCGCCCAGGGCTGACGGACCGCGCGCGGAGCCCGGCTGGCGGGCCGTCAGGTCTGCCGGTGTGTCAAGAGGCGTACGGACGGGGCGACACGAACGGGTGAAGGGGTGGGCACGCGTGTCCACCGGCGCGCGCACCGGTAACCTCGGCCCCATGGCCTCAAGTACGTCCGGCAAGGGTTCCCAGAGCACCGCGGGCGCCGCGAAGGGCCGCTCCGGCCGTACGACGGCGCCGGCCAAGAAGGCGGCCCCGGCGCGCAAGCCTCCCGCGAAGAAGGCCGTGGCGGCCAAGCGCGCCCCGGTGAAGAAGACCGCCCCCAAGGCGGCGCCGTCCCCGACCGGGGGCGTGGTGTGGCTGGTGCGCGGCTGCTGGCTGGGGCTCGCGCACCTCGTCGGCAAGGCCTTCCGGGGCATCGGCCGGGGGGCGAAGAACCTCGACCCCGCG
Source organism: Streptomyces sp. NPDC058157 (assembly GCF_042884105.1). NCBI lineage: Bacteria > Bacillati > Actinomycetota > Actinomycetes > Kitasatosporales > Streptomycetaceae > Streptomyces > Streptomyces sp. NPDC058157. The sequence goes on along the minus strand of NZ_JBHVUQ010000070.1, from coordinate 28,114 downwards.
CACCGCAAGGACGGCGTGGCGCTGCTGCTGCTCGCGCTGGCGCTGATCGTCGCCGCCGGGACCTGGTCCAATCTGAGCGGGCCCGTCGGGGACCTGGTCACGATGCTGGTCACCGGGGCCTTCGGGCGCCTGGACCTGCTCGTGCCGATCCTGCTCGGGGTCATGGCGGTACGTTTCATCCGCCATCCCGACCAGAGCGACGCCAACGGGCGCATCGGCATCGGCCTGTCCGCCCTGGTCATCGGCGTGCTCGGGCTGGTGCACATCGCCTGCGGGGCACCCGGCCGCGACGAGGGCACCACCGCCATGCAGAACGCGGGCGGCCTGATCGGCTGGGCCGCCTCCAAGCCGCTGATCTTCACCATGGGCGCGCCGCTGGCCGTGCCCATGCTGGTGCTGCTCACCGTCTTCGGGCTGCTGGTCGTCACCGCGACCCCGGTCAACGCGATCCCGCAGCGGCTGCGGCGCCTGGGGATCCGGCTGGGGATCATCGCGCCGAACGCCTACGACGAGGGGTACGGGCAGCCCGGCGGCGCCGGCCGGCCCGACCGGCACGACGCCGAGCAGTGGCGGGCCCGTACCGAGGGCGCGGCCGGGCCGGGTGATCCCGCCGACGCCGCCGAGGAGGCGGCCCTGGCCAAGCGGCGCCGGCCCCGGCGGGCGGCCGCGCGGCCGGGGGAGCGGGAGATGGACGCCGTCGACGTGGCGGCCGCGGCCGCCGCCGCGCTGGACGGGGTGGTCTACGGGGGGCTACCGCCGAACCCGCTGGTCGCCGACCTGACCCAGGGGATCACCCCGCAGCGGGACGGGGTGGAGATCACCGCCCCGGTGCCGCCCGCCCGCGAGGAGCGGCCCTCCGTCCCCGCGGAGCCGGATCCGGCCGACGTGCCGCACGAGCGCACCGCCGCGGCCTCGGGGACCCTGTCCGTGCCGGACCTGACCAAGGCCCCGCCCGAGACGCAGGCGCTGCCGCCCCGCGCGGAGCAGCTCCAGCTGCGCGGGGACATCACGTACTCGCTGCCCTCGCTGGACCTGCTGGAGAAGGGCGGGCCCGGCAAGACCCGCAGCGCGGCCAACGACTCGGTGGTGGCGGCGCTGACCAACGTGTTCACCGAGTTCAAGGTGGACGCGCAGGTCACCGGCTTCACCCGGGGCCCGACGGTCACCCGCTACGAGGTGACGCTCGGCGCCGCGGTGAAGGTCGAGCGGATCACGGCGCTGGCGAAGAACATCGCCTACGCCGTGGCCTCCCCGGACGTGCGGATCATCAGCCCGATCCCGGGCAAGTCGGCGGTCGGCATCGAGATCCCGAACACCGACCGGGAGATGGTCAACCTGGGCGACGTCCTGCGGCTGGCGGACGCCGCCGAGGACGACCACCCGATGCTGGTCGCGCTGGGCAAGGACGTCGAGGGCGGCTACGTCATGGCCAACCTCGCGAAGATGCCGCACGTGCTGGTCGCGGGCGCCACCGGTTCCGGCAAGTCCTCCTGCATCAACTGCCTGATCACCTCGATCATGGTCCGGGCCACCCCGGAGGACGTCCGGATGGTCCTGGTCGACCCCAAGCGGGTCGAGCTGACCGCCTACGAGGGCATCCCGCACCTGATCACGCCGATCATCACCAACCCCAAGCGGGCCGCCGAGGCCCTCCAGTGGGTGGTGCGCGAGATGGACCTGCGCTACGACGACCTGGCCGCCTTCGGGTACCGGCACATCGACGACTTCAACCAGGCGATCCGCGACTGCAAGATCAAACTGCCGCCGGGCAGCGAGCGGGAGCTGAGCCCGTACCCGTACCTGCTGGTGATCGTCGACGAGCTCGCGGACCTGATGATGGTGGCCCCGCGCGACGTCGAGGACTCCATCGTCCGCATCACCCAGCTGGCCCGCGCGGCCGGCATCCACCTGGTGCTCGCCACCCAGCGGCCCTCGGTGGACGTGGTGACCGGTCTGATCAAGGCGAACGTGCCCTCGCGGCTGGCCTTCGCCACCTCCTCGCTCGCCGACAGCCGGGTCATCCTGGACCAGCCCGGCGCCGAGAAGCTGATCGGCAAGGGTGACGGGCTGTTCCTGCCGATGGGCGCGAACAAGCCGGTCCGCCTCCAGGGCGCCTTCGTCACCGAGGACGAGATCCACGGGATCGTCCAGCACTGCAAGGACCAGATGACCCCCGTCTTCCGGGACGACGTCACGGTCGGGCAGAAGCAGAAGAAGGAGATCGACGAGGAGATCGGCGACGACCTGGACCTGCTGTGCCAGGCGGCCGAGCTGGTGGTCTCCACCCAGTTCGGCTCCACCTCGATGCTCCAGCGCAAGCTGCGCGTGGGCTTCGCCAAGGCGGGGCGGCTGATGGACCTGATGGAGTCCCGGGGCGTGGTGGGTCCCAGCGAGGGCTCCAAGGCCCGCGACGTCCTGGTCAAACCCGACGAACTGGACGGGGTGCTGGCCGTCATCCGGGGCGAGGCGCCGTAGAACGGGGATCCGCCCGCCTCACCCGACCGTAGGGGGATCGGCGGGCAACCGTTTCCCTTGGGCGTGCGTCAAGTTGAGGGAGGCAGCGGCGGGTGGCGCCCTCGCCATACGGATGGCGTAGGAAGCGGACCCTCCGGTTGCCCCACCCTTTCGTCACCCCCCTAGACTGGACATCCAGCAGGTGGCTACACGCTCGAAAGGCGCCCTTGTGTCCATCGGCAACTCCAACTCCCCCGAAGAAGAGCGGCCTTCGACCGACGACCGGTCCGAGGACCGGCTCGTCGAACGTTCCGTCGAAGGACCGTCCATCGGGACGGCCCTCAAGAAGGCCCGGATCGCCGCCGGGCTCACAGTCGACGACGTCTCCTCCACGACGCGCGTGCGCATTCCGATCGTGCACGCGATCGAGGAGGACGACTTCACGCGGTGCGGCGGCGACGTGTACGCCCGCGGTCACATCCGTACGCTCGCCCGCGCCGTTCACCTCGACCCGGTACCCCTGGTCGAGATGTACGACGCGGCCCACGGCGGACGGCCGGCCCCCACCCCCGCCGCGCCGATGTTCGACGCCGAGCGGATCCGCCCCGAACGGCAGCGGCCCAACTGGACCGCCGCCATGGTCGCCGCCATCGTCGCCGTGATCGGCTTCGTCGGGTTCACCGCCTTCGGCGGCGGCGAGGAGAAGGCCAAGCACCCGGTGGCGGAAGGTTCCGTCTCACCGCAGCCGGCGCCCAAGCAGTCGGCGGGTGGGCAGCAGCCCCCGGCCAAGACCCCGCAGGCACCCCAGGCCCCCAAGCCGGAGCCCTCGGACAGTGCCATCGCAGCCGCGCCCAAGGACCTCGTCACGGTGGTCCTGACGGCCGACGTCGGCGAGAGCTGGATCTCGGCGAAGGACCACAGCGGCCGGCTGCTGTTCGACGGCACCCTCGCGCAGGGCGAGTCGAAGACCTTCACCGACAAGGAGTCCGTGGACCTCGTCCTGGGTGACGCGGGCGCCGTCAAGCTGTTCGTGAACGGCAAGGAGATCAAGGACAGGTTCGAGTCGGGTCAGGTCGAGCGGCTCACCTACACCAAGAACGACCCCCGCCAGGGCCAGGCCCAGGCGGGCTGACCGGCCCCGATCTTCGACGACTGGCGCGGAATAAAAAATTCCGGATCCCCGGGACCCGTGCGGCACCTGCCGCCGGCTCCCGGGGATCTTGTCGTGGGGGGACACGGGGCGGGGGCCGGCGCCGGGACGAAGTAGTCTTGAGTCCATGCCCGAACGCCGTACCGTCGCCCTTGTCACTCTTGGCTGCGCCCGTAACGAGGTGGACTCGGAGGAGCTCGCAGGCCGCTTGGCGGCGGATGGCTGGGAGCTCGTCGAGGACGCCGCCGACGCGGACGTAGCCGTCGTCAACACCTGTGGCTTCGTCGAAGCCGCCAAGAAGGACTCCGTAGACGCCCTGCTGGAAGCCAACGATCTCAAGGATCACGGCAAGACCCAGGCCGTCGTCGCCGTCGGCTGTATGGCCGAGCGCTACGGCAAGGAACTCGCCGAAGCGCTCCCCGAGGCCGACGGGGTCCTCGGCTTCGACGACTACGCCGACATCTCCAACCGCCTCCAGACCATCCTGAACGGCGGCAGCGTCGAGGCCCACGCCCCGCGCGACCGGCGCCAGCTGCTGCCGATCAGCCCGGCCGAGCGCCAGAACGCCTCCGTGGCCCTGCCCGGACACGCCCAGGACGCCGCCGAGGAGCCCGCCGAGGCCCCCGCCGACCTCCCCGAGGGCGTCGCGCCCGCCTCCGGGCCGCGCGCCCCGCTGCGCCGCCGCCTGGACAAGAGCCCGGTGGCCTCGGTGAAGCTGGCCTCCGGCTGCGACCGCCGCTGCTCCTTCTGCGCGATCCCCTCGTTCCGCGGCTCCTTCATCTCCCGCCGCCCCTCCGACGTGCTGGGCGAGACGCGCTGGCTCGCCGAGCAGGGCGTCAAGGAGATCATGCTGGTCTCCGAGAACAACACCTCGTACGGCAAGGACCTCGGCGACATCCGGCTGCTGGAGACCCTGCTGCCCGAGCTCGCCGCCGTCGACGGCATCGAGCGCGTCCGCGTCAGCTACCTCCAGCCCGCCGAGATGCGCCCGGGCCTGATCGACGTGCTCACCTCGACCCCCAAGGTCGTCCCGTACTTCGACCTGTCCTTCCAGCACTCGGCCCCCGACGTGCTGCGCGCCATGCGCCGCTTCGGTGACACCGACCGGTTCCTGGAGCTGCTGGACACCATCCGCTCCAAGGCCCCGCAGGCCGGCGTCCGCTCCAACTTCATCGTCGGCTTCCCCGGCGAGACCGAGGAGGACTTCGCCGAGCTGGAGCGTTTCCTCACCCACGCCCGCCTCGACGCCATCGGCGTCTTCGGCTACTCCGACGAGGACGGCACCGAGGCCGCCACGTACGAGAACAAGCTGGACGAGGAGACCGTCGCCGAGCGCCTCGCGCACATGCAGCGGCTCGCCGAGGAGCTCACCTCCCAGCGTGCGGAGGAGCGGATCGGCGAGACCCTTGAGGTACTCGTCGAGACGGTCGTGCCCTTCGACGAGGCGGAGGAGGGCGAGGGCGCCTACGGGCGCGCCGCCCACCAGGCCCCCGAGACCGACGGCCAGGTCGTCTTCACCGACGGCACCGGCCTGGTCCCCGGGAGCATCGTCACGGCGAAGGTGGTCGGCACGCTGGGCGTGGACCTGGTGGCCGAGCCCCTGGGCGTGGAGTTCACGGAGTCCGAGGAGGCGGCCGGATGAGCGGAGTCCCGGCATCAGCGGCGGGCGGGACCGGCCGCCGGCCCACGCCCGGCGCGAAGCTCGGGACTGCGGCCGTCAACCAGGCCAGCCTCTGGAACATCGCCAACATCCTGACGATGATCCGGCTCGTCCTCGTTCCGGGATTCGTCCTGCTGCTGCTCGCCGACGGGGGATACGACCCCGTCTGGCGGGCGCTGGCCTGGGCGGCCTTCGCCGTCGCCATGATCACGGACATCTTCGACGGGCACCTGGCCAGGACGTACAACCTGGTCACGGACTTCGGGAAGATCGCCGACCCCATCGCCGACAAGGCGATCATGGGGTCGGCGCTCGTGTGTCTCTCCTGGCTCGGCGACCTGCCCTGGTGGGTGACCGGCGTGATCCTCGGACGGGAGCTCGGGATCACGCTGATGCGGTTCTGGGTGATCCGCTACGGGGTGATCCCCGCCAGCCGGGGCGGCAAGCTCAAGACCCTGGCCCAGGGCACGGCGGTGGGCATGTACGTGCTCGCGCTGACCGGGCCGCTGGCGACCTTGCGCTTCTGGGTGATGGCGGTGGCCGTCGTGCTGACCGTGGTCACCGGTCTGGACTACGTCCGGCAGGCCGTGGTGCTGCGCCGGGCGGGACTGGCCGCGGAGCGGGCCGCGAAGTGACGGACGGGTCGGGGGAGGCGGCGGACTCCGTGGGAGCGGGGGAAGGTGCTGCGGGAGTGGCCGAAGACGTGCTGCGCCTGCTTGCGGAGAGTGACCAGAGTCTGGCCGTGGCGGAGTCGCTGACCGGGGGGATGGTGGCCGCCGAGCTCACGGCGGTGCCGGGGGCCTCGCGCTCCTTCCGCGGGTCGGTCACGGCGTACGCCACTGAACTCAAGCACCGGGTCCTCGGGGTGGACGCCGTGCTGCTCGCCGCCGAAGGCGCGGTGAACGCACAGGTCGCGGCCGAGATGGCCAGCGGGGTACGGCGCGTGATGGGCGCCTCGTGGGGGATCGCGACGACCGGGGTGGCCGGCCCCGACCCCCAGGACGGGCAGCCGGTCGGCACCGTTTTCGTCGCCGTGGCGGGTCCGGGGGGCAGGAAAACGGCCCGGCTGCGGTTGAACGGCTCCCGTACGGAAATCCGTAGGGAGAGTGCACGCACAGTGCTCGAACTGCTCTCGAGCGAACTCCGCGAGAATCTGCGGGGGCAGGATACGGAACAGAACGGGGGGATTTGATGTTTGCAGCCCTGAGTGAACACGACATCGCTCCCCGCACGGCCGCGGCGCGAGGCGGTACGGTGGGGCGTGAAGGTTACGGCTACACGGTCAGAGGAGGGAGCCACCGATGATTCTGCTCCGTCGCCTGCTGGGTGACGTGCTGCGTCGGCAGCGCCAGCGCCAGGGCCGTACTCTGCGCGAAGTCTCCTCGTCCGCCCGAGTTTCGCTCGGCTATCTCTCCGAGGTGGAGCGGGGGCAGAAGGAGGCATCCTCCGAGCTGCTCTCCGCGATCTGCGACGCGTTGGACGTACGGATGTCCGAGCTGATGCGCGAAGTCAGTGACGAGCTGTCGCTGGCCGAGCTCGCGCAGTCGGCAGCCGCAAGCGAACCGGTGCCGGCACCGGTGCGCCCGATGCTCAATTCGGTCTCCGTGGCCTCGGTCACGGGCGGACCCGAACGGGTGACCATCAAGGCGCCCGTGGAAGCGGTGAACGTCGTAGCCGCTTGAGTACCGCGAGCTGGACACGTGGGTGTGGCGGGAGCCCCGGTTGGTGCGTGAGGCACCGGCCGGGGCTCCCTGCCGTATCCGGCCCGCTCGTGCCGTCGTGCGCCCGGTGTTCTGGGTGCGGGGGCCGCGGGTTCGGGGGAGGATGGGCGCGACCGGTACCCGGCCCGCTGGGAGGTGTCCGTGCGGCTGTTACTGCGCATACCCGTGGCTCTGCCCCTCGTACTGGCCCTGCCCCTCGTGCTCGCCCTGGGCGCGCTGTGGTGGTGGGCCGTGGTGAGGCTGGCGGTGGTGCCGGCCGAGGCGGGGCCCGTGGAGGGCGCGATAGCCATGGGCGGCTGGGGGCTGGGACTGCTGCCCGTGCACTGCGTACCGGGGCCCGTCCGCAGGGCCCGGGGCGGGGACGGCGCGGACCCTCCGGAGGCGGAGGTCACCAGGGCATCGACACCCCTCCGTTCGGCCGAAGGATCTGGCCCGTCATGAAGGACGAGGCGTCCGACGCCAGGTAGAGCACCGCGTGGGCGATGTCCTCGGGCTCGCCGACCCGGCGCAGCGGGGACATCCGGACCATCGCGGCCTCGGTCTGCTCCTGGGCTTCGGGAGTGTGGCGCGCGGTCATCGGGGTGCGGATCCATCCCGGGGCGACGGCGTTGACGCGGATGCCGTGGGGGCCGGTCTCGGTGGCGAGGGTCTTGGTCAGCTGGACCACGGCGGCCTTGGCGGCGCTGTAGCAGAGCAGGCCTGGCTGGGCGGCGTCCACGGCGCCGGAGGCCATGGTGACGACCGAACCGGGGCGGCCGGCGGCGATCATGGCGCGGACGGCCTCCTGGCAGGTGCGCAGGACCCCCTTGAAGTTGACGTCCAGGACCCGGTCGAGGTCCTCGTCGGTGGTCTCCAGGACGCTGCTGGTGTGCATCACCCCGGCGATGGCGGCGGCGATGTCGAGGGGCCCGGCCGCGGCGACGGCGGCCCGCAGGGCGGCGCGGTCGGTGACGTCGAGGGGGTGGGCGGTGGCGGTGCCGCCGGCCTTCGTGATCAGGGCCGTGGTCTCGGCCAGCCCCGGCTCGTCGCGGTCGGCGCAGTGGACGGCCGCGCCCGCCCGGGCGAGCAGGAGGGCGGTGGCCCGGCCTATGCCGGCGGCGGCTCCGGTGACGAGTGCGGTGCGGCCGGTGAGCTCGTACGCGGTGATGGGTGTGGGCATGCCAGGACGGTACGAGCGGATCTGACGGCCCGTCAATTGGTCGGGGGCTCCGGGACGGGGCCGGACTGGCAGCGGGGGCACCAGTAGGTGGGGCGGCCGTCCTGCGGGGCCTCGCGCACGGGGGTGCCGCAGCGCAGGCAGGGGCGGTGGGCGCGGCCGTAGACGAACAGCTCCCGGCCCGGGCGGCGGCTGCCGGTGGTGTTGCGGGGGCCGCCGTGTCCGGTGTTCGCGGCGAGGAGGCGCCGGGCGGCGGCGGCGACGCGGACGGCGGTCACCTCGGGGTCGGACAGGCGGCCGACCGGGGTCCAGGGGGTGACGGCGGCCAGGAAGCAGAGCTCGGACTTGTAGATGTTGCCGATGCCCGCCAGGTTCCGCTGGTCGAGCAGGGCCTCGCCGAGGGGGCGGGCGGGGGCGGCGAGGAGGTTGGCCGCGGCCCGGTCCGGGTCCCAGTCGGGGCCGAGGAGGTCGGGGCCCAGATGGCCCACGGCCAGTGCCTCGTCGGCGGTCCGCAACAGTTCGAGGACGGGGAGGCGGTAGCCGACGGCGGTGGTGTCCGCGTTGGCCAGGACGGCCCGGATCTCGTAGGAGGGGCCGCCGCGCCACTTCTGGGCGGGGCCGAAGAGGTACCAGGCGCCGTCCATGCCGAGGTGGCTGTGGAGGGTGAGGCCGCCTTCGAGGCGGGCCAGGAGGTGCTTGCCGCGCGGGGTGACGTCCAGGGTGGTGCGGCCGGTGAGGTCGGCGGTGGCGAAGCGGGGGACGCGCAGGTCGGCGTGGGTGAGGGGTTTGCCCGCGAGGGCGGCGTGCAGGCGGGCCGCGACGCGGTGGACGCTGTCTCCTTCGGGCATGGGGCCATTGTCGCGCCGCCCGGGGCGCGGGCGGGGGAACGCGGAACCCCCCGGGCGGGGTGGCCGCCGCGGGGGGTTCGCGCGATCAGGAGGTGCGGGGCCCGGTGGGGCCGGCCGTCACTTCCAGGTGAGGCCCTTCTGGGCCGGCTTGCTCAGGTTGTTGTACGGGTCGCCCCAGTACTCGGCGCCGGTGACCTTGGCGCCCGTCGGCGCGAGGGCGATGGCGCAGGAGGCCTGGGTCTTGCCGTTGGTGAAGCCCGACGGCAGGGACTCGCTGGGGCACTTGTCGAACTTGCCGGCGACCAGCAGGACACCGGACTCGGCGCCGCCGTCGAGCACACCCTTCATGTGGCCCACCGAGGTGAAGGACAGGTCCGTCGTGCCGGTGTTCTTGGCCGTGTAGTGGATGTAGAAGGGGGTCTGGCCCTTGACCTTGTCGCCGACGTTCAGGGACGCCAGGTCGGCCGGGTTGCCCGCCTCGATGCTGGTGACCGTGAGCGCGAGCTGGCCGCTCTTGCTGCCGGAGGTGAACGGTACGGTCGCCGCCTGGCCGATCTTGAAGGACTGGCCGGACGTGGCCACCGCGCCGCCGCCGCCGGCGGGGGCGCCGGAGGCGCCGTCGTAGCCGCCCGCGGCCGGGGAGCTCGGGGCTCCGGCCGGCGGGGTGGCGTAGCCGCCCGGCGCGGACGACTGGGAGGCCGGCGCGGACGGAGCCGCCGGGAGGGCCTCTTCGTTGCCGTCCTTGCAGCCCGTCAGGACCAGGCTCGAGGCGACGGCGAGGCCGGCCGCCACCAGGGTGGTCTTGCGCATGCTGATGCTGCTCACTTCTCTTCTCCCCCATGACTGTGCACCGCCAGTGCGGTGCCTGTGATCACCTTTGATAAGCCATGGATAAGCGCCAGGGCCAGCTGAGGAGCGGCTGGCAGCGGTTTCGTGACATGGCCAAGACATACGTGTCTGAGTCGAGACCGGAGCGAGTTCAAGCCGTTTCCCCGGACGTCGGCGGCTAGTTGCGCAGCCGCAGCCCCCTCGGGGTCGCGTGGAAGCCGGCCGCCTCCAAGGTCGGGCCGACGGGGGAGGTGAGGGCCGCGGCGGCGTTGATGCGCTCCACCGTCAGGTCCGGCAGGGTGCCCGCGCGCGAGGCCGCGACCAGGGCCGCTGTGGCCGCCGCGAGGCGCGCGTCGCCCGGATCCGGCCAGGCCAGCAGGGTCTTGCCGCCGCGCTCCAGGTAGAGGATCAGCTCGCCGTCGACCAGCACCACCAGGGAGCCCGCCTTCCGGCCCGGCTTGTGGGCGGCGCCCGCCGGGGGCTCCGGCCAGGGCAGGGCCGCCCCGTACGCGTTCGCGGGATCGGCGGCGGCCAGGACCACCGCCGCCAGCGGGGGCGGGTTCTTCTCGGCGGCGCGCAGCCGGTCCACCGCCCCGTCCATCGCGAACTGGGCCGCGCCCAGCCCCTCCACCACGTAACCCCGGCGGGCCTGTCCGCTGTCCTCGAACGCCGACAGGATCCGGTACACCGCGCTGAAGCCGCCCTCGACGCCCTCCGCCGCCACCGCCCCGCGCGTGACCACCCCGTGCCGGTCGAGGAGGGTGCGGGCCAGGGCGTGGGCGCGCTGGGTCGGCTCCGGTGCCGGTGCCGGCAGCAGCGACCAGCGCCCCGAGACCGTCGGCGGGCCCGTACGCGAGACGGTCGCGCTCAGGCTCCCGTAGCGGCCGCGCGGGACCGTGCGCCGGGCCCGGTGGGCGGTGGCGCCCGCCGTACGGCCCGAGCCCAGCAGGGAGCGCAGCGGGGCCAGGGTGTCGTTGGTCAGCCGGCCTGACCAGGCCAGGTCCCACAGCACGGAGGACAGTTCCAGGTCCGAGGCCTCGGGATGCAGGGCCCGCACGGATTCCGTGAGCTGACGGAAGAACAGGCCGTACCCGCCCGACAGGACCTCCAGCACCGCCTGGTGCAGGGGGCCCAGTTCCAGCGGGTGCGGCGGCGGAAGCAGCAGCGGAGCCGCCTCCGCCAGGTACAGGGAGATCCAGCCGTCCTTGCCCGGCAGCGCCCCGGCCCCCGCCCACACCACCTCGCCGGTGGTGGTCAGTTCGTCCAGCAGGGTCGGCGAGTACCCGGCGACCCGCGAGGGCAGGATCAGCCGCTCCAGCGCCGAGGCCGGGACCGGTGCGCCCTGGAGCTGCTCCACCGCGCGCGCCAGGCCGTCGATCCCGCGCAGCCCGCCGCCCAGATGCTGCCACTGCGGCAGGAAGGTGGCCAGCGAGGCCGGCGGGACCGGCTCCAGCTCCTGGCGCAGCGCCGCCAGCGAACGGCGCCGCAGCCTGCGCAGCACGGCCGCGTCGCACCACTCCTGGCCGATGCCCGCCGGATGGAACTCGCCCTGCACCACCCGGCCCGCCGCCGCGAGCCGGTGCAGGGCGCCCTCGGTCACCGCCGCGCCCAGGCCGAACCGGGCGGCGGCCGCGGTCGTCGTGAACGGGCCGTGCGTCCGGGCGTGGCGGGCCAGCAGATCGCCCAGCGGATCCTTGACCGGCTCGGTGAACGCCTCGGGTACCCCCACCGGCAGCGCCGTGCCCAGCGCGTCCCGCAGCCGGCCCGCGTCCTCGATCGCCGCCCAGTGCTCCGCGCCGCCGATCCGCACCCGGATCGCCCGCCGGGCGGCCTCCAGGGAGGCCGCCCAGCCCGGCTCCGCCCCCCGCCGCGCCAGCTCCTCGTCCGTCAGCGGGCCCAGCAGGCGCAGCAGATCGGCCACCGACTCGGCATCCTTCGCCCGCCGGTCCTCCGTCAGCCACTGCAGCTCCCGCTCCAGCTCCTCCAGCACCTCGGCGTCCAGGAGCTCGCGCAGCTCGGCCTGGCCCAGCAGCTCCGCCAGCAGCCGCGAGTCCAGCGACAGCGCCGCCGCCCGCCGCTCGGCCAGCGGCGAGTCGCCCTCGTAGAGGAACTGCGCGACGTACCCGAACAGGAGGGATCGGGCGAAGGGCGAGGGCTCGGGGGTGGTGACCTCCACCAGCCGGACCCGGCGCGCCTCCACGTCCCCCATCAGCTCGGTCAGGCCCGGCACGTCGAACACGTCCTGGAGGCACTCGCGCACGGCCTCCAGGACGATCGGGAAGGACCCGAACTCGGACGCCACCTGGAGCAGTTGCGAGGCCCGCTGGCGCTGCTGCCACAGCGGGGTGCGCTTGCCGGGGCTGCGGCGCGGCAGCAGCAGGGCGCGCGCCGCGCACTCGCGGAACCGGGAGGCGAACAGGGCCGACCCGCCGACCTGGTCGGTGACGATCTGCGCCACCTCCCCCTGGTCGAAGGCGACGTCGGCCGCGCCCAGCGGGGCCTGCTCGTCGTCGAACTCGAACGACGGGGGCCGGGCCGGGTCGTGGTCGAGGAGGTCCAGGTCCATGGAGAGCAGGTCGGCGTCCGGCAGGCGCAGCACGATGCCGTCGTCGGCATGCATCACCTGCGCGTCCATCCCGTACTTCTCCGCCAGCCGGGCGCCCAGCGCCAGCGCCCACGGCGCGTGCACCTGGGCGCCGAAGGGGGAGTGCACCACGACCCGCCAGTCACCCAGCTCGTCGCGGAACCGCTCCACCACGATGGTCCGGTCGTCCGGCACGTGCCCGCAGGCCTCCCGCTGCTCCGCGAGGTAGGCCAGCACGTTGTCCGCGGCCCAGGCGTCCAGCCCCGCCGCCAGCAGCCGCAGCCGGGCGTCCTCCTCGGAGAGCCCGCCGAGCTCGCGCAGGAACGCCCCGACCGCGCGGCCCAGTTCCAGCGGGCGGCCCAACTGGTCGCCCTTCCAGAACGGCAGCCGCCCCGGAACCCCGGGAGCCGGGGTCACCAGGACCCGGTCGCGGGTGATGTCCTCGATCCGCCACGAGGTCGTGCCCAGGGTGAACACGTCGCCCACGCGGGACTCGTAGACCATCTCCTCGTCGAGCTCGCCGACCCGGCCGCCGCCCTTCTTCGGGTCCGCACCCGCCAGGAAGACCCCGAAGAGTCCGCGGTCGGGGATGGTCCCGCCGGAGGTCACCGCCAGCCGCTGCGCGCCCGGCCGGCCGGTGACCGTCCCCGCGACCCGGTCCCACACCACCCGGGGTCTGAGCTCGGCGAACGCGTCCGACGGGTAGCGGCCCGCCAGCATGTCCAGCACCGAGGTGAACGCCGACTCCGGGAGCGCCGCGAACGGCGCCGCCCGCCGCACCAGCGCCAGCAGGTCGTCCAGCTGCCAGCTGTCCATCGCGGTCATCGCGACCAGCTGCTGGGCCAGCACGTCCAGCGGATTGGACGGGATGCGCAGGGACTCGATCGCCCCCGTCCGCATCCGCTCCGTCACCACCGCCGCCTGCACCAGGTCCCCCCGGTACTTGGGGAAGACCACCCCGGTCGAGACCGCGCCCACCTGGTGCCCCGCCCGGCCCACCCGCTGGAGCCCCGAGGCCACCGACGGCGGCGACTCCACCTGCACCACCAGGTCCACGGCGCCCATGTCGATGCCCAGTTCCAGACTGGACGTCGCGACCACGGCGGGCAGCCGGCCCGCCTTGAGGTCCTCCTCGACCAGCGCCCGCTGCTCCTTGGACACCGAGCCGTGGTGCGCCCGGGCCAGCAGTGGCGGGGCGCCCTGCGCGGCCCCCGACTGGGCCATGATCTCGGCCGGCGGCGGCGCGCCCTCGCCGAGCAGCTCCCCGGTGGCGCGCTCGTAGGCGATCTCGTTGAGCCGGTTGCACAGCCGCTCCGCGAGGCGGCGGGAGTTGGCGAACACGATCGTGGAACGGTGGGCCTGCACCAGGTCCGCGATCCGCTCCTCCACATGCGGCCAGATCGACGGCTTGTCCCCGCCCTCCCGGCCCTCCGTGGCCGGAGAGCCGCCCAGCTCCCCCATGTCCTCCACCGGGACGACCACCGACAGGTCGAACTCCTTGGCCGACGGCGGCTGCACGATCTCCACCCGGCCGCGCGGCGCGAGGTAGCGGGCCACCTCCTCCACCGGCCGGACCGTCGCCGACAGCCCGATCCGGCGGGCCGGGCGCGGCAGCAGCTCGTCCAGCCGCTCCAGCGACAGGGCCAGATGGGCGCCGCGCTTGGTCCCCGCCACCGCGTGCACCTCGTCCAGGATCACCGTCTCGACCCCCGACAGGGCCTCGCGGGCCGCCGAGGTCAGCATCAGGAACAGCGACTCCGGCGTGGTGATCAGGATGTCCGGCGGGCGCAGCGCCAGCGCCCGGCGCTCCGCGGCCGGCGTGTCCCCGGAACGGATCCCCACCCGCACGTCCGGCTCGGGCAGGCCCAGCCGGGCCGACTCCTGCCGGATCCCCGTCAGCGGGCTGCGCAGATTGCGCTCCACGTCCACCGCGAGCGCCTTCAGCGGCGACACGTACAGCACCCGGCAGCGCTTCCTCGGCTCGGCCGGCGGCGGCTGCGAGGCCAGCCGGTCCAGGGCGGCGAGGAAGGCGGCCAGCGTCTTGCCGGAGCCGGTGGGCGCCACCACCAGCACGTCCGCCCCCTCCCCGATGGCCCGCCAGGCGCCCTCCTGCGCGGAAGTGGGCGTACGGAAGGCCCCCGTGAACCACGAGCGGGTCGCGGGGGAGAACGAGTCGAGCGCAGCGCCTGCCATGCCCCCATCGTGCACCCGGCCACTGACAACCGGCCGGACCTGGGCGAACGCACGGTGGCGCGGGAGCGCAGAATGAGGGGATGGGGAAGGAAGATGACGCGGGGGGCCGGGAGTGGGCCCGGCACTGGCGCTACCCGCAGCTGCCCGGACTGGACCTGCTGCGCGCCCACTACGTCCGCCACACCTTCCCGCGCCACGCCCACGACGGGTACGTCATCGCGGCCGTCACCGGCGGCATCGAGGAGATCGGCATGCCCGGCGGCACCCTGCGCGCCGGTCCGGGCAGCGTGGTCCTGATCAACCCCGAGGTCCCGCACACCGCCCGCGCCGGGGAGCCCGAGGGCTGGGCGTACTCCACGCTCTACCCCTCCCGGGAGCTGATCACCGAGGTCGCCGCCGAGACCGGCACCCTGCGCGGCACCCCCGGCTTCACCACCGAGATGGTCCTCGACGCCCGGGGCGCGAAGCTGATCACCGAGGTGCACCGGGCCGCCGAGGCCGGCAACGCCCTGGCCGCCGACACCCTGTTGCGGGCCGTCGTGGCCCGGATGCTCGGCCGGTACGCCGCCCCGCTGCCCGCCCGCGCGGTGCCGGGCGCGGGGGGAAGCGACGCCGAGCGGGCGCGGGCCGTACTGGAGGAGCGGATGGCCGAGCCGCCGTCGCTGGAGCGGCTCGCGGCCGAGCTGGGGACCAGCCCGTTCGCCCTGCTGCGGGCGTTCCGGGAGCGGTACGGGATGCCGCCGCACACCTGGCTCACCGACGCGCGGGTGCGGCGGGCGCGCCGACTGCTGGACGCGGGCGGCACCCCGGCGGAGGTGGCCGTCGCCGTCGGCTTCACCGACCAGCCGCACCTCAACCGCCACTTCACCCGCATCGTCGGCGTCCCGCCGGGCGCCTACCGGCGGGGGCGCGCGACCTAGACTCCGCCCATGGACACCAGGGGGCTGCGGGAGCTGTACGACACACAGGTGCGGGGCCGGGTCCCCGAGCGGCCGCCGGTCGGCGCGGTCGTGCGGCGGGACGGGCCGCTGGTGCGCACCCACTACGGCACCCACGGCACCGTCGACCACCCGCCCCTGGCGGAGCCCCCGACGGCCGCGGTGGTGCGGCGCCAGGCGGAGGCCTTCGCCGCGCGCCGCGAGGGCGCCCACTGGAAGGTCCACGGCCACGACCCCGCCGGACTCGCCGAAGCGCTCGCGGCGGCCGGGTTCGCGCCCGGGCCGCAGCGGTCCGTGCTGATGGCCGACCTCGACGCGCTCGCGGCGCCCGCGGCCCAGCCCGCCGACGTGCGCTCCCTGGGCACCCTGGAGGCCGATCCCGCCTGGTGGCCCCCGCTGCGGGAGCTGGCGGCCGCGAGCGGCCCGCACCCCGGGCCGCTCGCCGAGCTGGAGGCCGACGGCGCCTGGTGCTACGGCCTCGGCGACGCCGCCGTGGTCCTGGAGGACGGCCGGCCCGTCGCCGCCGGCTGGGCGCGGGCGGTGCCCGGCGCGGACGTCCTGGCCGTCGGCGGCCTGACCTCCCCCGCGGCCGCCGCCGACCTGGTCCGCAGCTGGCGCGGGCTCGGGGCGGCGTACCGGTACGAGGGCGCCCGCCACTGCTGCGCCGAGGCCTCCGGGGAGCTGCGCACGGCCCTGCTCGCGGCGGGCTTCACGGAGGTGGCGACCGTACGCACCCACACCCTCGCCCCCGAGGGCGGCCCGGCCGCTACCAGCCGTCCGGTGCTGGGGCTCGGCGGGGCCGCGCAGCACGCCCTGTGGGAGCGGCTGCGGCAGGAGTTCGGCTTCCGCACCAAGGTCGTGGACATGCCCGGCTTCGACCCGCCCGCCCCGTCCGCCACCTGGCGGCTCGGCGACCCCGTCGAGGAGCACACCCGCCCGCTGGAACACGCCGTGCGGCGCGCGCTGACCGCCGCCACCGAACCGGGCCGGCGGCTGTACTGGCTGGACTGGCAGCACCCCTGCCACGACTTCGACCCGCACCGGGCCGGCCGCCCCGGGCAGCCGCCCTGGCCCGGCTGGGCCTACCCCGACGGCGACTTCCACCTCTACGTCGAGCCGGGCCTGCGCTTCGGCACCTTCGGCCACCCGTGGGAGCACACCCTGACCGTGTTCGGGACCCCGCTCCTCGCCGCCGCCGAGGCCCGGCTGACCCGGCTGCTCGGCGATCCGGTGCGCCGCCGGGACTGACGGGCCGGGCAGGGCCGCGCGCGCAAGAACGTACAAGACCCGGACCGGCCCGTACCCCTACCTTCGCCGGGTGGGAACAGAACAGCTGGTCATACAAGAGACCCCCGACGGGGTCGGAGGGCGGCCGCGGGCCGCCGTCGTGCGGGACGCGCTCGGCGTGGGGGTGGCCGTCGGGCTGTCGGGGTTCGCGTTCGGGGTGACCGCCGCCGGAGCCGGGATCAGCGTGCTCCAGGCCTGCGTGCTGAGCCTCCTCGTCTTCACGGGCGCCTCGCAGTTCGCCCTGGTCGGAGCGCTCGCCGCGGGCGGGAACCCGTTCACCGCCGCCGCCGGGGCCTTCTTCCTCGGCACCCGCAACGCCTTCTACGGGCTGCGGCTGTCCCAGCTGCTCGCCCTGCCCGGGGCCGTCCGGCCCCTCGCCGCGCACTGGGTCATCGACGAGACCACCGCCGTGGCCCTCGCCCAGCCCGACCGCAGGTCGGCCCGGCTCGGGTTCACCGTCACCGGCCTCAGCCTGTACCTGCTGTGGAACCTCACCACCCTGCTCGGCGCGCTCGGCGCCGAGGCCATCGGGGACACCGCCGCCTGGGGGCTGGACGCCGCCGGTCCCGCCGTCTTCCTCGCCCTCCTCGCCCCCATGCTCAAGAGCACCACCGAACGGGCCGTCGCCGGCCTCGCCCTCGTCCTGGGGCTGGGCTTCCTGCCCGTCCTGCCCGCCGGGGTGCCCGTACTGATCGCCGCGCTGGCCGCCCCCGCCGTGCTGTGGCTGAAGGGACGCACCTCGTGAACGTCTGGATCGCCATCGGCCTGATCGTCGCCGGATGCTACGCCGTCAAGCTCGCCGGACTCCTCGTACCCGCCGGGGCCCTGGAGCGGCCGGCCGTGCGCAGGCTCTCCGCCCTGCTGCCGGTCGCGCTGCTCGCGGCGCTCACCGCCCAGCAGACCTTCAGCACCGGCCACGACCTCGTGCTCGACGCCCGGGCCGCCGGGCTGGCGGCCGCCGCCGTCGCGCTGCTGCTGCGCGCCCCCTTCCTGGTGGTGGTCGCCGCCGCGGTGGTGGTCACCGCCGGGGTACGCGCCCTCGGCGGCTGAACCCGGGCCCACCGGCCTACGCCGGCGCCCACCCGTACGCCCGCAGCGTCAGCAGGGCCTCGATGGTGACGATCGGCCTCCGCTCCAGGGTGCTCCCCGGGGCCCAGGCCCGGCGGCGGACCGGCCAGCCGCCGTCGGGCTGCTGCTCCGCCGCGAGGAAGTCCAGCGAACGCCGCATCTCCTCGTCGGTGAACCAGCCCCGGGCCAGTGACTCCGGCCGCCGCGCGTAGTCGTACGGGAACAGCCGCTCGCCCGGTGCGTAGCCGGGGGAGAGCGGGTACTCCTCGCGCCGGGCCGGGTCGAGCACCACCAGGCGCCGCTCGCGCACCAGCCGGCCCAGCCGGTCCGCGGCCGCCGCCGCCCGGGCCCGCTCGGGGACCCCGTCGAGGAAGGCCACCGCGCCCTGGACCTCGTACGGGTGCGGGTGGCGCAGGTTCTCCACCCGCTCCCAGCAGAACTCCGTGGCCCGGAACAGCCAGGCGTCCCAGATCCGGTTGCGGTGCAGCACCCCCACGACCGGGCCCGTGGTCACCAGCTCGCCCGGCGGGTCCTCCTCCACCGGCAGCCACGGCGCGGCGGGATGCCCGCGCGGCGCCGGGACGGCCAGCGGGAGCGCGCCCTCCGGGGTGGAGATCCGGGTCAGGTGGCGGCAGAGCCGCTCGATGCGCCGCCCCGCGCACCGGCCGAGGGCGTCGAGGATCCGCAGGGCGTGCGCGGTGTGCAGGGGCTGGCTGAGCGGACCGCGCAGATCGGGGTCCAGGCCGTGGCCGTAGCCGCCGTCCCCGCCCAGGTAGGAGCCGAGGGCGGTGTCGACCGGGTCGGCGTCACCGCCGAGGAAGTGGTAGGCGAACCGGTGCTGCTCCAGCACCCGGGCCGTGAGCCAGATGAACTGCTCGGCGCGGGCCGGCGCGGCCGCGGGGGCCGGCGCGGAAGCTTCGTCTCCAGGCATGCGAGCCACCGTAGGGCGCGCGCCCGGCGCCCGAGGGCGGCAACGGGGAGGGTGCACTCTCCGGGGCGGGATACTGGGGGCATGCGGTTGACGATTTTCTGGGAGCGGATGGCGGAGCACTTCGGCGCGGCCTACGCCGAATCCTTCGCGCGGGACCACGTCATGTCCGAGCTCGGCGGGCGCACGGTGCACCAGGCGCTGGAGTCGGGCTGGGAGACGAAGGACGTGTGGCGCGCGGTGTGCGCGGCGATGGACGTGCCCGCCTCCCTGCGCTGACACCGGCCGGGACTCGTTTCGTGGTCCGCGCGGCCGGTGGGACAGACTGGTCCGCGTGGCAGTGACAGACGAGACGACCAGCCGGCCCGAAGACCCGCAGGACCCGCCGCAGGACCGGTCGGTCCCCGCAGGCCCCGTGGCGGCCGACATCCCGGCCCCCGCGGAGGACCCCGCCCCGGCGCGGGCCGCAGGCGGTCCGGGCGGCGGGCCCGAGGGCCCGTCATCGGGTACGGGCCCGGCCCGGGGACAGGAACGGATGCCGCGCTGGCTGCCGCGCGCGGTGCTCCTCGTACTGGCGCTCGTCGCGTGCTTCCAGCTCGGCAGCTGGGCCTTCCACCAGCTGATCGGGCTGCTCGTCAACATCCTGATCGCGTTCTTCCTGGCGCTCGCCGTCGAACCCGCCGTGGCCAGGATGGCGGCCCGCGGCATGCGCCGCGGGCTCGCCACCTTCCTGGTGTTCCTCGGCGTGTTCGTCGCGGGCGCCGGGTTCCTCGCACTGCTCGGCTCGATGCTCGCCGGGCAGATCGTCGACATGGTGGAGGGCTTCCCCCACTACCTCGACACGGTGATCGACTGGATCAACCGCACCTTCCACACGGAGCTGTCCCGGCTGGAGATCCAGGACAGCCTGGTGCACTCCGACTGGCTCCAGAAGTACGTGCAGAACAGCGCCAGCGGGGTGCTCGACGTGTCCGCCACTGTGCTCGGCGGGCTGTTCCGGCTGCTGACGGTCGGCCTGTTCTCCTTCTACTTCGCCGCCGACGGGCCGAGGCTGCGGCGCGCGCTGTGCTCCGTGCTGCCGCCCGCGAAGCAGTCGGAGGTGCTGCGCGCCTGGGAGATCGCCGTCGCGAAGACCGGCGGGTACCTGTACTCGCGCGGGCTGATGGCGCTGGTCTCCGGTGTCGCGCACTACGTGGTCTTCGCGGTGCTGGGGGTGCCCTACGCGCCCGCGCTCGCGGTGTGGGTGGGCCTGGTCTCCCAGTTCATCCCCACGATCGGCACCTACCTGGCGGGTGCGCTGCCCACGCTGATCGCCTTCACCGTCGACCCCTGGTACGCGGTGTACGTGCTGGGGTTCGTGGTGGTCTACCAGCAGTTCGAGAACTACGTGCTCCAGCCGAAGCTGACCGCCAGGACGGTGGACATCCACCCCGCGGTGGCCTTCGGCTCCGTCATCGCCGGCACCGCACTGCTGGGTGCGGTCGGGGCGCTCATCGCGATCCCGGCCGTGGCCACCCTGCAGGCCTTCCTCGGCGCCTACGTGAAGCGGTACGAGGTGGCGGGCGAGGCCGGCGACGGCGGCGGGGACCCTACTGCTGCTGCCCGTCCGCGCCGAGTACGGCTGCCAGGGCTTCGGTGACGGACGACTCGACGGCGGCCTTGTCGAGGCCGAGTCCGCTGAGCGTGCCCTCGCCGTTCTCCAGTTCCAGCAGGGCGAGCAGGACGTGCTCGGTGCCCACGTAGCCGTGGCCCAGGCGCAGGGCCTCGCGGAAGGTGAGCTCCAGGACCTTCTTGGCGTTGGCGTCGAAGGGCACGAGCGCGGGCATCTCCGGCGACGCCGGGGGCAGGGTGGCGGTCGCTGCGGCCCGGAGGGCATCCGCCGAGACGCCCTGGGAGGCGAGGACGAGTCCGGCGAGGCCGTCGGGCTCGGCCAGCAGGCCCAGCGCCAGGTGCTCGGTGCGGATCTCGGCGTTCTCCGCGGCACGGGCCTCGTTCTGCGAGGCGATGACGACGTTGCGGGCGCGCGGGGTGAACCGGGCGAAGCCCGCTTCGGGGTCGAGGCCGGGGTCGCCCTCCTTGTCGGCCTTGGGGACGAAGCGCTTCTGGGCGGCCTGGCGGGTGACCCCCATGCTGCGGCCGATGTCGGTCCAGGAGGCGCCGGAGCGGCGGGCCTGGTCGACGAAGTGGCCGATGAGGTGGTCCGCCACGTCACCGAGGTGCTCGGCCGCGACGACGGCGCCGCTGAGCTGTTCCAGGGTGTCGGCGTGGGAGTTCTTGATGGCCTCGATCAGGTCGTCGAGGCGGACGGGGTTGGTGATCCGGACGGGTTCCACTGAAGGGTTCGTCATAGGTGCAACCCTAGGTTGACACCTAGGTGGTGTCAACCATGGGTTGTCAGTTCGGGGGTGGAGGGGGCTGGGGACGTGTCCCCTCCACCCGCCGCCGTACGTCCCGCCGTCAGGCGGCCGGCTGGTTCTGGCCGGTCAGCAGGCCGAGCAGCTGGTCCATCTCGTTCCGCCAGATGCGGTGCACGTTCATGCGCGTCGGGGTCGCCTGGCCGGGGAGCTGCATGCGGAACGAGCTCCAGATGGCGTTGCGCTTGACCTCCGTGATGGTGCCGACGGCCTCGTGGGGCGGTATCGCGAAGACGATCTCCTGCGGGCGGTTGCTCATCCGGCTCGCCCGGTGGAGCACCACGGCCTGCTCGGTCACGGTGACGAAGTAGTAGCTGAGGAACGCCTGGCCGATGAGGCCGAGCATGCTCATCAGCCACACGCTCGGGCCGGCGATGGCCTGGATCGTGACGATGGGGCGGTCGGCGGGGTTGGCCTGGGCGAGGGCTTCGGCCACCTGCTGCTGGATCGTGGCCTTCTTGACGGCCATGGGTCCTCCTGAGCGGAAATTCACGGCCCCCGTCGTCGGGGGCACCGCAGAGTACCGGCCATGTGCCGAGGGTTTCGCGCCAGCCCGGGGGTGTGGGTCATGCGCCCTGAATTGGGCTCTCCCGCCCGCCTCGCGGGGTGTTGGAATAGTTGATTCCGTTTGCTGCCGGGGACTTTCGGCCACCCTGGTCCCCAACTCGCCTTGCCCTATTGTGCGTTGATCCCGCTGGCACCAAGAATGCAGTGCACATGTCAACCGAAGGATCTTCGGTCGCATTCGTCACCAGAGGGGAACCCCCACATGAACAAGCCTCTCGCCGGCGCCGTGTTGTCCCTGCTCCTGACCGGAGCGGCGGCAACTCCGGCCGTGGCCCAGGCCCCCGCGCCCCAGCGGGCCGCCGCGGTCACCTACGCGGGCACCGTCGCGCTCAGCAACTGCTCCGGCTCCGTCGTCCGCACGCCCGGCTCGCAGCCGAACGACCCCGCGCTCGTCCTCTCGAACGGCCACTGCCTGGAGACCGGCTTCCCCGGGCCCGGCGAGGTCCTCGTCAACCGCGCGTCCAGCCGCAGCTTCTCCCTGCTCAACGCCTCGGGCTCGAAGGTCGCGACCCTGCGTGCGAGCAAGGTCGCGTACGGCACGATGACGGACACGGACGTCTCGCTCTACCAGCTGACCCAGACGTACGCGCAGATCCAGAGCAAGTACGGCATCGCCGCGCTCACCCTCGACGACGCCCGCCCCGCGCAGGGCTCCTCCATCAAGGTGGTGTCCGGCTACTGGAAGCGGACGTACAGCTGCAGCGTCGACGGGTTCGCGTACCGCCTCAAGGAGGGGGAGTGGACCTGGAAGGACTCGGTCCGCTACACCTCCTCCTGCAACACCATCGGCGGCACCTCCGGCTCTCCGGTGATCGACACGACGACCGGAAAGGTCGTCGCCGTCAACAACACCGGCAACGAGGACGGCCAGCGCTGCACGGACAACAACCCGTGCGAGGTGGACCAGGCGGGCAACGTCACGGTCCGCCAGGGCATCAACTACGCCCAGCAGACCTACATCCTGGTCCCGTGCATCGGCGCCGGGAACCAGGTCGACCTCAGCCGCCCCGGCTGCACCCTGCCCAAGCCGTAACTCCGCCCAAGCCGTAACCCCGCTCCGGCGGACCCCCGCGGCCCCGCCGCCACCGGCCTCCCGGTGCGCGGCGGGGCCGCGGTGCGTTCCCCTCACCGCGCCGGCGGGGTGAGGGCGGTCGCGGCGGCGTCGAGGATGCTGTTGAAGGCCCGGGTGACCAGGGGGTGGACGAGCAGCCGGGTGAGCCGGCGGGTGGGCCCGGGGCCCAGGAAGGGGACGCGGACCTCCGCGCGGGTGGTCCACCGGACGAGGGTGCCGCCGTCGACCTCGGTGAAGGTCATCCGGCCGAGCTCGTGCCGGGACGGCGGCAGGCTCCGCGTGACCGTGTACTCGGTGGCGTACGGCGGGTCGTAGCCGGTGATGCGCTCCTCGAACCAGCCGACGGTCCAGAGGTGGCGGCGGACGGCGCCGACCCCGTAGGGCGCCCCGGCGCCGCGCCGGGTCAGGCGGCAGCGCAGGACCAGGGGCGACGCCTCGTAGTGGGTGGTCGTGGTGAGCCAGTCGAACACGTCCTGGACGGGTGCGGCGATGACGCGCTCGACGGTCACGGTCTCCATGGCGGTCTCCCTCTCGGTCGGGTGCTCCTGCAGTGGGGACAGCCGGGGGAGGCCGGGCGTGACAAGCGGTGGATGTGACGCGCGCCACATGCCGGGGCCCTGCGGCCGGTCCCGTCGTTGGTCCCCGGGGAAGCCCTGGCCGGGGGCGGTGGGGGCGTTCCGCCTTCGGTGTGCAGGGGTTGCGGGGTGCGGCGTGGCCGGCTTGACAGGGAAATCGAACATCCATTCTGATGAGTTATCCACAGCCGAACCGGGCGTGGAAGCGCATTGTCAGTGGCAGGCGTTAGCGTCAATGGCGTGAAGCGATCGACTCAAGCAAACCGGGTGGAACCCATGGCAGGCACCGACCGCGAGAAGGCTCTCGACGCCGCGCTCGCACAGATTGAACGGCAATTCGGCAAGGGTGCGGTCATGCGCCTCGGCGACAAGCCGAACGACCCCATCGAGGTCATCCCCACCGGGTCGACCGCGCTGGACATCGCCCTCGGCGTCGGCGGTCTGCCGCGCGGCCGTGTGGTCGAGATCTACGGCCCGGAGTCCTCCGGTAAGACGACCCTCACGCTGCACGCCGTGGCCAACGCGCAGAAGGCCGGCGGCACCGTCGCCTTCGTGGACGCGGAGCACGCGCTCGACCCCGAGTACGCCAAGGCCCTCGGCGTCGACACCGACAACCTGATCCTGTCCCAGCCGGACACCGGTGAGCAGGCCCTCGAGATCGTCGACATGCTGGTCCGCTCCGGCGCCCTCGACCTGATCGTCATCGACTCCGTCGCGGCGCTCGTGCCGAAGGCGGAGATCGAGGGCGAGATGGGCGACTCGCACGTCGGCCTCCAGGCCCGTCTGATGAGCCAGGCGCTCCGTAAGATCACGGGTGCGCTGAACCAGTCCAAGACCACCGCGATCTTCATCAACCAGCTCCGCGAGAAGATCGGCGTGATGTTCGGCTCCCCGGAGACCACGACCGGTGGCCGCGCGCTGAAGTTCTACGCCTCCGTGCGCATCGACATCCGCCGCATCGAGACCCTCAAGGACGGCACGGAGGCGGTCGGCAACCGCACCCGCTGCAAGGTCGTGAAGAACAAGGTCGCGCCCCCCTTCAAGCAGGCCGAGTTCGACATCCTCTACGGCCAGGGCATCAGCCGCGAGGGCGGCCTGATCGACATGGGCGTGGAGCACGGCTTCATCCGCAAGGCCGGCGCCTGGTACACGTACGAGGGCGACCAGCTCGGCCAGGGCAAGGAGAACGCCCGCAACTTCCTGAAGGACAACCCCGACCTCGCCAACGAGATCGAGCGGAAGATCAAGGAGAAGCTGGGCGTCGGCGTGCGCAAGGTCGCCGAGGGCGACGAGGCGGCCGAGGCCACCGCGTCGGCCGATGCCTCCGTGCCCGCCCCGGCCTCGAAGGCCAAGCCGGCGGCCAAGGCCGCCGTGGCCAAGAGCTGACCGTGCGGGAAGAGCAGGAGAGGGGCGGCAGGGCGAGGGGCGGCCGGGAGGGCCGCCAGGAACTGCCGCCCCAGAGTCCCGAGGAGCAGGCGCGGGCGATCTGCCTGCGCCTGCTCACCGGGATGCCGCGCACCCGGCGGCAGCTCGCGGACGCCCTGGCGAAGCGGGGCATCCCCGAGGAGGTCTCCGAGGCGGTCCTCTCCCGGTACGAGGAAGTGGGCCTCATCGACGACGCCGCCTTCGCCGGGGCCTGGGTCGAGTCCCGCCACCGCGGCCGGGGCCTGGCCCGCCGGGCGCTCGCGCAGGAGCTGCGGACCAAGGGGGTGCACACCACCCTCGTCCAGGAGGCGCTGGAACAGCTGGACTCCGAGCAGGAGGAGCAGACCGCCCGGGAGCTCGTGGAGCGCAAGCTCCGCTCCACCCGGGGGCTGGACCGCGACAAGCGGATCCGCCGCCTGGCCGGGATGCTCGCGCGCAAGGGGTACCCGGAGGGCATGGCCCTGCGGGTGGTGCGCCGCGCCCTGGAGACGGAGGGCGAGGACGCCGACGACCTGGGGTACCCCGGGGACTGACCCCCGCGGGGGGTGGGGGTAGCCCCCCGGCGGGGAGGCCGGGGCACTCCAGTGCCGGGAGGGGCTCCCGCCGACAGAGTTGACCGCATGATGCTGCGTTACGCCCTTCGGACCGTCCGCCACCGCAAAGCCGGTTTCCTCGGAGCCTTCGTCGCCCTGCTGTGCGCGGCGGCCCTGATCACCGCCTGCGGCACCCTCCTGGAGACCGGACTCCGGGGGAGGATCGCCACCGAGCGCTACGCGGGCGCGCCGGTCCTCGTCTCCGCCGACCAGAACGTCCACGAGACCACGGTCACGGAGAAGAAGGGCAAGACCAAGACGAAGCACAAGGCCAAGCCCGTCGCCGAACGGGCCTGGCTGCCGGCCTCCGCCGTGGACACCGTCCGCTCCGTCCCCGGGGTCGGACGGGCCGTCCCCGAGCTCACCTTCCAGGCCGTCCCGCTGACCGGGGCCGCGGGCACGGCGAAGCCCTCGTACGGGCACGCCTGGACCTCCGCCGCGCTCACCCCCTTCACCCTCGCCGAAGGCCGTGCCCCCGGGAACGCCGACGAGGTCGTCATCGACCGCGACCTGGCCGCCCGGGCCGGCCTCGCGCCCGGGGCCCGGCTCGCCGTGCAGTCCACCGGCGATCCGAAGACCTACACCGTCAGCGGCGTGGCCCGCACCGCCGCCGGCGGCCTCGGCCACCAGAGCGCCCTCTTCTTCTCCGACGCCGAAGCCGCACGGCTCGCCGCCCGCCCCGGCCGGGTCTCGGCCATCGGTGTCCTGCCCGGCGCCGGGGTGAACGCCGAGCAGCTCGCCGCCCGGGTGGCACGGGCCCTCGAAGGCACCACCGCACGGGTCTCCACCGGCGACGACCGCGGCCCGGTCGAGTTCCTCGACGCGGCCGGCGCGCGCACCAGGCTGGTCTCCATGGGCGGCGCGATGGGCGGCACCTCCCTCCTCGTCGCGGTCCTCGTGGTCGCCGGCACCTTCGCCCTCTCCGTCCAGCAGCGCCACCGCGAACTCGCCCTGCTGCGGGCCATCGCCGCCACCCCCCGGCAGCTGCGCGGGATGCTCGGCCGCGAGGCCCTGCTCGTCGGCCTGGCCGCCGGGATCGCCGGAGCCCTCGCGGGGCTGCCGCTCGCCGCCTGGCTGTACGGCCGCTTCGTCGCCACCGGGGCCGTCCCGGCCACCCTGGAACGCACCGCCGGGATCCTCCCGATGATCGCGGCCGTCGCGGCGAGCCTGCTCGGGGGCTGGGCCGCCGCCCGGATCACCGGGCGGCGCGTCGCCCGGATCCGCCCCGCCGAGGCCCTGGCCGAAGCCGCCGTCGAGCGGGCGCGCCCCGCCTGGGCCCGCACCGTGGCCGGACTGCTCCTGCTGGCCGGCGGGGCCGTGCTGGTCGTCGTACTCGGCTCGCTGCGCACCGAACCGGCGTCCACGCCGGTCACCTTCCTGGCCGTGGTCGTGCTGGCCGGCGCCGTTTCGCTGCTCGGTCCGCTGCTGGTGCGGGGCGCGGCCGCGCTGCTCGCCGGACCGCTGTCCCTCACCGGCCCCGGCGGCCGCCTGGCCACCGCCAACCTGCGCGGCAACGCCACCCGCATGGCGTCCGCCGTCACCCCGCTCACCCTGCTGGTCGGGATGACGTGCACCGTCCTCTTCGTCACCCCCACCCTCGGCGACGCGGGCCGGGCGCAGGCCCGCGAGGGCGTACGGGCCCCGTGGGTGCTGGCCGCGCAGGGACCGGGAGTCGGCGCGGAGGCGGCCGACCGGGTCCGCCGCACCCCCGGAGTCACGGCCGTCACCGAGATCGTCCACACCTCCGTACGCGTCGGCCTGGCCAAGTACGCCGCGCAGGGCGTGACCCCGGCCGGGCTCACCCGCACCTGGGACCCCGGCGTCACCGGCGGCAGCCTCGACGGCTTCGGCGAGGGCCGGGCGGCGGTCAGCGAACTCGCCGCCGAACAGCTGGGGCTGCGCCCCGGCAGCCCGCTGAGGCTGACACTCGGCGACGGGACCCCGGTGACGGTGACCGTATCCGCCGTCTACGCGCGCGGGCTGGGCTTCGGGGACGTGACGCTGCCGCACGCGCTGGTCGCGGCGCACGTGGACAACCCGCTGGCGAGCAGCGTGCTGGTGGCGGCGGAGCCGGGGGTCGGCCGGGAGCGGCTCGCGTCCGTCGCGGGCGTCCCGGTGCTGTCGGCGGCGGAGGCCGACGCGGTGCGGGAGCGGCGGGACGCCGCCGGGGCGGAGCTCAACCTGCTGGCGATGGGCCTGGTCCTCGCCTTCACCGCGATCGCGGCGGTCAACACCCTGGCCATGTCCACGGCCGAGCGGTTCCGGGAGTTCGCGCTGCTGAGGCTGGCGGGGGCGCAGCGGCGGCAGGTGCTGCGGATGCTGCGCGCCGAGGCGGTGGGGGTGCTGCTGATGGGGGTGGTGCTGGGGTCGGGGATCGCGGCGGCGGTGCTGACGGCCTTCAGCGTCGGGATGACGGGGGCTGCCGCCCCGGTGGTCCTGCCGGTGGTGTGGGCGGGGGTGGCCGGTGCGGCCGCCCTCCTGGCCCTCCCGGCCGTCGCCCTCCCGGGCCGGCTGGCCCTGCGGCTCCGTCCGGTGGACGTGGCGACGTCGTCCTGAGCGGGTGGAGGGGGGTGGGGGCGGTGCCGCTGCGCGGAGCCGTCTCCCCGCCCCGCCCTTCCTCCGTTCCTCCCCCAGCTACCGCTGGGAGGTGCCC
>NZ_JBHVUQ010000069.1:34132-38056 GCF_042884105.1 Streptomyces sp. NPDC058157 | reverse complement strand
CCACGGGCCACGGCGGCCCCGGCGGCCCCGGCCGTCCCGGCGGGCCGGGCGGACCGGGCGGCCCCGGCGGTCGTCCGGGCCGGCCGGCCGGGCCCGCGCCGGACTGGCGCAAGCGGATCAAAATCGGTTCGATCGCGATCGTCTCCGTACTCCTCGTGACCACGATCGGCACCTACTTCTGGGCCGACTCCAAGGTCCGCCGCGAGGTCGACCTGTCCAAGGTCATCGAGCGGCCCAAGGAAGGCGACTGCACCACCTACCTGATCGTGGGCTCCGACAGCCGCGAGGGCATGTCCGACGAGGAGAAGAAGAAGCTCCACACGGGCTCCGCCGAGGGCAAGCGCACCGACTCGATGATGGTCCTGGCCAAGTGCTCCAGCGGGAACACCATGGTCTCCCTGCCGCGCGACTCCGACGTGGAGATCCCCTCCTTCGTCGGCTCGCAGTCGGGCAAGAAGTACGCCGGCACCGGCAAGCACACCAAGCTCAACGCCGCGTACGCCGACGACGGCCCGGAGCTGCTGGTCCGCACGATCGAGTTCAACACCGGCCTGCGCATCGACCACTACGCCGAGATCGGCTTCGCCGGCTTCGCGAACATCGTCGACGCGCTGGGCGGAGTGGAGCTGGACATCGAGAAGGGCTTCAAGGACGAGAAGTCCGGCGCCGACTTCAAGGCGGGCAGGCAGACCCTCAACGGCGAACAGTCCCTGGCCTTCGTCCGCACCCGCTACGCCTTCGCCGAGTCGGACCTGCAACGGACGAAGAACCAGCAGAAGTTCCTGGCCGCCCTCGCCAGCCAGGCCGCCACCCCGGGCACCGTCCTCAACCCCTTCTCCCTCTACCCGGTGCTGGGCGCCGGCCTGGACACCCTCATCGTCGACAAGGACATGGGCCTGTGGGACATGGGCCAGATGTTCTTCGCCATGAAGGGCATCAACAGCGGCGAGGGCGTCTCGATGAACATGCCGATCGCCGGCGAGCGGGGCGGCAACCTCCTGTGGGACAAGCCGAAGGTGCAGCAGCTGGTCAAGGAGATCCAGAACGACCAGAAGGTCACCGTCAAGGGGCAGTGAGGCGGGCGCCCTAGTCCGCCGTGGGGTTCCCGGCGGGCAGCCAGCCGTGCTGGACCGCTCTCACGCCGGCTTCGAACCGGCTGCGCGCCCCCAGACGGTCCATGAGATCCGTGGCCAGTCGGCGCGCCGTCCGGGAGGAGACCCCGAGCCGCTTGGCGATGGCGTCGTCCGTGTGCCCGTCGGCGAGCAGCCGGATGGTGGTCGACTCCTGGGGGCGCAGCCCTACCGCCGTACGCGGCGCGGCGGCGCCGAGAGGCTGCGCCGCCTGCCAGACGCTCTCGAAGAGCATGCACAGCGCGGCCAGCATGGCCGGTCCGGTCACCACGACCGCCGAGGCGGCGGTGTCGTCGCCGCTGACCGGGACCACCGCCGTGGCACGGTCCACGATGATCATCCGGGTGGGCAGTGCGGGCGTGGTCCGGACCCGGCCGCCCTGTTCGGCCAGCCAGGTGACGTAGTCGACGGTGGGCTGGTGGTTGCGGACGCTGTCCAGGTAGATCGTGCGCATCCTGATGCCGCGCTCCAGCAGGGACGCGTTCAGCGGTCGGGCGGCCTCGATGCTCTCGGCACTGTGGGCGCCGTCCGGAGCGAAGGTCATCACCTCGGTCTGTGCGTCCCGGGTCAGCGAGCCCAGCCGGTCGCGGATGTCGTCGAGCCCGATCAGATGCTCGACGCCGGGGTGGGGCGCCTTCGGCCGGAGGTCGGAGCACTCCGCGACGAGCTGGGCCGCAGCGGCCCGGAAGGCCTCGACCCGCTGCTGCTGTGCGGCCAGTTCCGCCTGCTGGCGGGAGATGAGGATCTCCATGCCGACGTCGGGCGAGACCGCGCGCAACTCCCCGTCACGGTCGTACGAGGGCCGCAGCAGCGCCAGCTCGCTCAGCGTGGTCAAAGCCCGCCGGACGTCGGCCACCGGCAGCTGGAGCCGCTCCACCAGTTCTGAGACACCGTCCTGTGGTCGCGCGAGCATCGACCGGTAGACCTTTTCGGAC
The DNA here is from genome assembly GCF_042884105.1 of Streptomyces sp. NPDC058157. Classification (NCBI taxonomy): domain Bacteria; kingdom Bacillati; phylum Actinomycetota; class Actinomycetes; order Kitasatosporales; family Streptomycetaceae; genus Streptomyces; species Streptomyces sp. NPDC058157. The sequence goes on along the minus strand of NZ_JBHVUQ010000069.1, from coordinate 35,991 downwards.
GTGGCATCAAGTCCAAGTACGGCAAGCATCTCCATGTCCCCCCGGACGAGCGTTCGGATTTACCCGAGCGTGATCATCACATGACGGATGAGGGCATCTCCAGCTCATTCGGTGGACGGTTCAGGCCTCAGCCCAAACCGTCCAGAAACAGACCCTGTGCACTTGACAGGGAGTTTGGGACCGTCAATTCCATGTATCTGGTTCACATCGCCCTGGCGGCGTCGGGCGAGGATGCCGTATTTCCCGCCCACGCCGCCGAGTTGATCGGCTCGGCCGCACTGCCCGAAGAGCGGGTCGAGCACGTCGCCGTGCATCGGCGCCCCTCCGGAAAGCCCGTCATCGGGATCTACATCCTGGCGGAGTGGCTGGAAGTGGCCGAGTCCAGGGCGGAGGGCGTCTGTCGACGGGCACTCGGGGCGTTTCCCGAACTGGGTGACTGGCGGGTGCTCAGCGCGGGTGTTCCGCTCGCCGCCCCCGTCTACGACGACCTGTGTCCTCTTCCGGCCCCGGTGGACACATCAGGTCAGGGACGTTTCCGTCCAGTGGAGATCCCTTCCGATCCAGTGTGAACCGCGGCGAGTCTAGGGGCGTCGGCAGGGAGGACCCGCCGGCAGCCGACACCGGACGACGCGTCTCCGCGGGACGCGAAGCCTGACACGGCACCCGACCGACTCGCCGAAGGAAGCCATCATGTCCCGTGCTCGTCTCGCCCAGACCGCCGCGGCCCTCGCCCTCGCTCTCGCCGTCCCGCTCGTCCCGGGTGCCGCGGCCCAGCAGGCTTCGGCGGTCCAGGCCGGCACCGGGACCGCGCACCTGAGCGACATGATCTGGCAGTAGCCCGGCCGGGCCTCCAAGCCGCCCTCCCGCCGCCGGCCCGGACCCGCGCCGGCAGGTGCGGCGCGCCTTCGCCACCCGGGCCGCCGGCCGTTCTCTTCGCCGCCCCGGCCGCCCTCGGCTGATCAGCAGTCAGTCGAATTCCAGCCTTGTGAGCCCGTGTTCCTTCCCGGGCGTCCTTCAGCTTGCCTCAAACAGGAGACAGCCATGCCCAAAATGCCCGTTCGCCGCGCGATGATCGGGGCGCTCACGCTGGTGGCCGCAACCCCCGCCCTGTTGGTCATGGGCGCCCAGTCCGCGTCCGCCAGCGTGGGCTCCAACATCATCTCCATAGCCGAGCAGAACCTCGGCAAGGGCGCCTGTGACACCAACAGCGCCGGCGGCTCCGGCTTCTACACCAGTTGCGGTGAGTCCTGGTGCGCCGACTTCGCCAAGTGGGTCTGGGCGCAGAACGGCGTCGACGTCTCCGGCCTGACCCCTGCGGCCGGCAGCTTCGCCGAGTACGGCACCGGGCTCCACTCCACCCCGAAGGTCGGTGACGCCGCCGTCTTCAACTACAACGGCGCCGGATACGCGGACCACGTCTCCCTCGTCTCTTCGGTCAACGCCGACGGCACGGTCAGCACCATCGGCGGCAACCAGAACGGCAGGGTCACCCGCGGCACCATCACGGCCTCCGGCTACTACGGCTCCCAGCGGATCAGCGGCTACGTCACTCCGAAGGGCGGCCGCGGCGGCGACACGGGTGGGGACACGGGTCGGGTGCGGTGGGCCGACTTCGACGGCGACGGCAAGGACGACTACATCACCGTCGAGGACAGCGGCGCCGTCAACGTCTACCTCAACAAGGGCGGCGACGGACACGGCGGCTGGCAGGCCCTCGGCCAGGTCGCCACCGGCATGACCAACGACCGCAACCGCGTACGGTTCGCCGACTTCGACGGCGACGGCAAGACCGACTACATCACCATCGCCACCAACGGCGCCATCCACGTCTACCTCAACAAGGGCGGCGACGGACACGG
>NZ_JBHVUQ010000069.1:0-34035 GCF_042884105.1 Streptomyces sp. NPDC058157 | reverse complement strand
AACAACAACGGCGCCATCAACGCCTGGATCAACAACGGCGGCGACACCGGCGGCGGCTGGACCACCTACGGCCAGATCGCCACCGGCGCCTGACCGATGGCTCGCCCATCTCCCGTCTTCCACCCGAGGAATCGATCCAGCTGATGAAGCGCACCACCACACTCGGCCTCGCCGCACTGATGAGTCTGGCCGCCCTCGGCGGCGCCACCGGCGCGGCCTCGGCGGCGACGCCGCCGGCCTCACCGGCGATCAAGGTCATGCCCCTCGGTGACTCGATCACCGCCGGAGCCGGAAGTTCCACGGGCGCCGGATACCGGCTGCCGCTGTGGAACGCGACCACCGCACAATCCCGTTACTCCATCGACTACGTCGGCTCGGGAAGCTCCGGAGCCGTGGCGGACCCCGACCACGAGGGTCACAACGGCTACATGGTCGACCAGATCCGCAGTGGGATCGACGGATGGGTCAACGCGGCCAACCCGGACGTCGTCCTGCTGCACCTCGGGATCAACGACCTCGACCGGGGCGCGGACAAGGAACACGCGGCGGATCGCCTCTCCGCCCTCGTCGACCGCGTCTTCGCCGACAAGCCCGGCGTCACGGTCCTCGTCCAGGGCCTCATTCCCACCACGGACGGCCTGCAGGGCCTGGTGAAGGACTACAACGCTGCGGTCAAGGGGCTCGAGCCCGGCAAGCAGGCCGCCGGGAACAAGTTCCGCTACATAGAGCCGCCGGCCCTGACCTCCTGGGAGATGGCCGACCGTCTCCACCCCAACGACCAGGGGTACGCCCGGATGAGCCAGGCGTTCAACGGCGCGCTGAACAAGGCGTTCAACGACGGTTGGATCGGTGGCAAGCACGTCGCCCGTGCCGGCAACGAGTCGGGCGGCACGGGCCGTGTGCGGTGGGCGGACTTCGACGGTGACGGCCGCGCCGACCACATCACCGTCGAGGACAGCGGCGCAGTCGACGTCCGCCTGAACAAGGGCGGGGACGGGCACGGCGGCTGGCAGGACATCGGCCAGGTGGCAGCCGGTGTGACGAGCGACCGCAGCAGGGTGAGGTTCGCGGACTTCGACGGTGACGGCCGCGCGGACTACATCATGGTGAACTCCACCGGCGCGGTCAACGTCTACCTCAACCGCGGTGGCGACAACGGCGGCGGCTGGGCCGCCATCGGTGGGGTCGCCACCGGCATCACGAGCAACTCCGACCAGGTACGCTTCGCCGACTTCGACGGTGACGGCAAGGCCGACTACCTCACGGTCGCGGACAACGGCGCGGTGAACGTCTACCTCAACCGCGGCGGTGACACACGTGGCGGATGGGTCACCCTGGGACAGGTCGCCACCGGCACCACGACGAACCGCGGCCGGCTGCGCCTGGCCGACCTCGACGGTGACGGCAAGGCCGACTACACGGTGATCAACGACAACGGGTCGATCACCACGTACCTCAACCGCGGCGGCGACGGACACGGCGGCTGGTTCAATCCCGGTCAGTTCGCCGCCGGTCTCACCACCAACCCGGACCAAGTGAGCTTCGTCGACGTCACCGGCGAGGGCAGGGCCGACTACCTCCTGACCTACGCCGGCGGTTCGGTCGGCGCCTGGGCCAACAACGGCGGCGACACGGGCGGCGGCTGGACCGCGTACGGACAGATCCTCGCCGCGAGCTGACACGACGACACCGGACACACGCGAGGGGCACCCCCGAGGGGGTGCCCCTTGCGGCGAACGTACGTGTGTCTACCTGCCGACGCTGGCGCGGAGCTTCCACGGCATCGCGATGGACTCCAGCTGCACGGCCAGGTTCATCTTCGACTCGCCGACGGTGCGGTCCTCGAAGTGGATCGGGACCTCCATCACCTGGAAGCCGCGGCGCAGGGCCTTGTACTTCATCTCCACCTGGAAGCTGTAGCCGGCGCTGCCGATCGACGCGAGGTCGATCGCCTTCAGCGCGCCCGCGCTCCACAGGTTGAAGCCGCCCGTGATGTCACGGACGCGGGTGCCCAGGATGGTGCTCGCGTACGCGTTGGCCCAGCGGGAGAGCAGCTTGCGGTGCGCGCCCCAGGCGTCGGACAGGGTGCCGCCCGGCACGTAGCGGGAGCCCACGACCAGGCCGGCGCCGGTGGAGCGGGCCACGCCCAGCATCTCGGCGATCTTGCCGGCCGGGTGGGAGCCGTCCGCGTCCATCTGGAGCACGTACTCGGCGCCGTCCTCGACGGCCTTGGCCATGCCGGCGGCGTAGGCGCGGCCGAGGCCGTCCTTCGCGGTGCGGTGCAGGACCGACATGCGCGGCTTGCCGTCCTCGGTGAGGTAGCCCTCCGCGAGTTCGTCGGCAATCTTGCCGGTGCCGTCGGGCGAGGAGTCGTCGACGATCAGCAGGCGCAGGCCCGGCTGGTCGAGACCCATCAGCAGTTCCACCATGCCCGGAAGGTTGCCCGCCTCGTTGTAGGTCGGCATGACCACGGTGAGGGGGGTGTGCGCCCAGGTGTCGGGGAGCTTGGTGGTGGCAACGTCGGTCTTGCGGGGAGTCTGCTGCTCGCCTATCACAGGGTTATGCCTCACTGAGTCGATCACCGGTCGGAGGAGAAACGGACGGCTGCGTCGGGCAGTTCCGCCTCGCACCACACCCGCACCCCTGCACGGAGTTCGTTGTCGGCCCCCACGACGGCGCCGTCCCCGATGACGGCACCGGTCACGACCGTGCGCGAACCCACCGAGGCGCCGGCGCCGATGAGGCTGGCGTTCACCACCGTGTCCGCGCCGAGGACCGCGCCGTCCAGCACGATGGACCCCTGGACGACAGCGCCCGATTCGATCCGGGCGCCGGCGCCCACCACGGTACCGCCCGTCAGCTTGGCGCCTTCCGCCACCTGGGCACCCGGGAGGACGAGGGCCTCGCCGCGGGGGCCGGGTACGGCCGGGGAGGAGACGACGCCGCGCACGAGGTCGGCGGAGGCCTGCACGAAGGACTCGGGCTTGCCGAGGTCCAGCCAGTAGGTGTCCTCGGTCACGCCGTGCAGCTTGGCGCCGGAGGCGAGGAGGCCGGGGAAGGTCTCGCGCTCGACGGACACCGGACGGCCGGCCGGGATGGAGTCGATCACGCTGCGGCGGAAGACGTAGCAGCCGGCGTTGATCTGGTCCGTGATGATCTCTTCGGGGGTCTCGGGCTTCTCGGTGAACGCGAGCACCCGCCCGTCGGGGTCGGTGGGGACCAGGCCGAAGGCGCGGGGGTCCTCGACGCGCACGAGGTGGAGGGAGACGTCGGCGTCGGCCGCCCGGTGGGACTCCACCAGGCCGGCGATGTCGAGGCCGGTCAGGATGTCGCCGTTGAAGACGAGGACGGGGGAGTCCGGGCCGCCGGTCAGGCGCTGGGCGGCGTTGCGGATGGCGCCGCCGGTGCCGAGGGGCTCGTCCTCGACGACGTACTCGAGGGTGATGCCGAAGTCGGATCCGTCGCCGAAGTAGGGCTCGAAGACCTCGGCGAGGTAGCAGGTGGCCATCACTATGTGCGTGACACCGGCGGCAGCGGCCCTGGCGATCTGGTGGGCGAGGAACGGGACGCCCGCTGCCGGAACCATCGGCTTGGGGGTGTTCACCGTCACGGGGCGCAGTCGCGTCCCCTGCCCGCCGACGAGCAGGATCGCTTCCGTCATTTTGTTCTCTCCCCAAGCGGTTCAGGCGTACGAAGCTTTTAATCTAGCCCATCGGAGGCTTTGCGAAGGCCGCGCCGGAGGCGGCTCGGGCCGCCTCCGGTCCGGCCCGCCACCCCCGTTTCAACGCCGGTGCGACACCGGATCCGGCCTGTTGCCTTCCAGGGTTTTGAGCAGCCGCTTGGCAAGGCGTTGGCCCGGCAGTTCCACCATCCGGTAGGTGAGGTGACTCAGGAGCAGGACCAGTGCGAGGAAGATCAGGGCTGGAATGAACTTTCCGGGCCCGTGCTTCGGGATTTCCACGCCCTGCATCATCCAGTGGACACCGTGAAGCACGGGAAGGTGCACCACGTACACCGAGTAGCTGATCGCGCCGAGCCAGGTGAGCACCTTCGGGAATGCGGCATTACGCAACAGCATTCCGATGCCGAACGTCAGCCACGCCGCAAAATAGGGGAGGACGAAGCCGTTCCATCCCGCGGTCCAGCTCCGGTCCAGAGCCGGGCCACGGTTGTACATGTAGCCGGCGGCCAGGCCCGCGAACAGGACGAACCCGCAGCACACCGCACCGAACAGGCGGTCGATCTGGCCGTGCTGCATTCGGTAGATCGCCGTGCCCGCGAACATCGTGGCGAAGATGAGGGTGGTTTCGAAAAAGGGCGCCCGGGCGTTGCCCAGAACCAGTAGCAGGCCGAGCCCGCCGAGGACCAGCGCGCCGAGCCGGGTCAGGTCCGCACGGCCGCTGAACACGCAGGACATGCCGACGAGCACCACGACGGTGCAGGCCAGGATGAGGTTGCGCGTCGAGGACGGGTCGGCCGTGATCAGCCGGGAGCCGACGGCCCCGCCGAGCAGGAGTGCCAGTGCGGCGAAGGCCAGCGAGATCTGGGCACTGAGCCGGTGGCGGCCGAGTACGAACAGGGCCGTGACGAGGAAATAGAAGACCATCTCGTAGGAAAGGGTCCACATGGCGCCCAGCGCACTGGGTATGTTCAGCATTTCGTGCAGCAGCAGTGCGTTCGCCAGGGTGGACCTGACCGGATGGTCGACCACGGCGTCCGGCACCGCGGAGTGATCGGCGGGCAGGAGGATCAGCGCCGCGCCGATGACGACGACGAGCAGCGGGTAGATCCGGAAAATCCTGCCTACCCAGAATCCCCGCACATCTCCGCGGCGTTCCAGCGAAGCCGGCACGATGTATCCGCTGACGAGGAAGAACAGCATGACGGCGTAGATGCCGAGGTCGAAATTCCTGGAGATGAAATCTCCGCCTGGGAGCAGTCCCAGCATTCCGAAGTGATGCACTGCGACCAGCAACGCCGCGATGCCGCGGAGTGCGTCCAGCCACCCCAGTCTTGCCACGGGCCGGTCTGCGGCAATGACGCCGGCAGCTGAGTGTCGACTCGCCGAGTGCTGTTCCATCACGGTCACAGCAGAGCAGGCTAGCCCAGATACGAGGGGGGCTCGGTCGACGCTGAGGCCCACCCCAGGACCGGAGGATTTATCGTGCCCCACTCGTTACGAACGGCCCCCGCTTCTCGCCGGGGGCCGTCCGTACCGATGTGGTCGGACCGGAACCGTTACGGCAGGTTGCGGGCCATGACGATGCGCTGGACCTGGTTGGTGCCCTCGTAGATCTGGGTGATCTTGGCGTCGCGCATCATGCGCTCGACCGGGTAGTCGCGGGTGTAGCCGTAGCCGCCGAGGAGCTGGACGGCGTCCGTGGTGACCTCCATCGCGACGTCCGAGGCGAAGCACTTGGCCGCGGCGCCGAAGAAGGTGAGGTCGGAGTCGACGCGCTCGGACTTCGCGGCGGCGGCGTAGGTCAGCTGGCGGGCGGCCTCGATCTTCATGGCCATGTCCGCGAGCATGAACTGGACGCCCTGGAAGTCGCCGATCGGCTTGCCGAACTGCTTGCGCTCCTGGACGTAGCCCTTGGCGTAGTCCAGGGCGCCCTGGGCGATGCCGAGGGCCTGGGCGGCGATGGTGATGCGGGTGTGGTCGAGGGTCTTCATCGCGGTGGCGAAGCCGGTGCCCTCGGCGCCGATCATGCGGTCGGCGGGGATGCGGACGTTGTCGAGGTAGACCTCGCGCGTCGGGGAGCCCTTGATGCCGAGCTTCTTCTCCGGGGCGCCGAAGGAGACGCCCTCGTCCGACTTCTCGACGACGAAGGCCGAGATGCCCTTGGAGCGCTTCTCGGGGTCGGTGACGGCCATGACCGTGTAGTAGTCGGAGACGCCCGCGTTGGTGATCCAGCGCTTGACGCCGTTGAGCACCCAGAAGTCGCCGTCGCGGACCGCGCGGGTCTTCATGCCGGCCGCGTCGGAGCCCGCGTCGGGCTCGGAGAGGCAGTAGGAGAACATCGCGTCGCCCTTGGCCAGCGGGCCGAGGTACTTGGCCTTGAGCTCCTCCGAGCCGGAGAGGATCACCGGGAGGGAGCCGAGCTTGTTGACGGCCGGGATCAGGGAGGAGGAGGCGCAGACGCGGGCCACTTCCTCGATGACGATGACCGTGGCGAGGGCGTCGGCGCCGGCGCCGCCGTAGGTCTCGGGCACGTGGACGGCGTGCAGGTCGTTGGCGACGAGGGCGTCGAGGGCCTCCTGCGGGAAGCGGGCCTCCTCGTCGACGGTGGCCGCGAACGGGAGGATCTTCGCCTCGCAGAGCGCGCGGACGGACTCGCGGAGCATGTCGTGCTCCTCGGCCGGGCGGTACAGGTCGAAGTCGGCAGAACCCGCCAAGATCAGTCACTCCCCAGGATGACGCGCCGTAGGGCGCTGACAGCCGTGTGTCGCTGGCATGCGCGCGGCGCGGGATGCTAACTACCGTTAAGTAACCCAAATTCTAGTTCCCGGCGCCGGTGCAGCGATATGTGGCGCGTACGTGAGCTGCGTGACAGCCGGATGCTCCTGGGAACGTCCCCCACGACCGGCCCGACTATGCTCGGGGGCCGCAAACGGCCCCGCACCTCTGGAGCATCCATGGCCCCCCTCAAGATCACCGTGATCGGCACCGGCTACTTGGGCGCCACGCACGCCGCGGCCATGGCGGAGCTCGGCTTCGAGGTGCTGGGGCTGGACGTGGTGCCGGAGAAGATCGAGATGCTGGCCGCGGGCCGGGTCCCGATGTACGAGCCGGGGCTGGAGGAGTTGCTCGCCCGGCACGTCGCGGGGCTGCCGGGGGCCACCGGGCGGCTGCGGTTCACGCAGTCGTGGGAGGAGGTCGGGGAGTTCGGCGACGTGCACTTCGTGTGCGTGAACACCCCGCAGAAGCACGGCGAGTACGCGTGCGACATGTCGTACGTGGACTCCGCGATGGAGTCGCTGGCGCCGCATCTGACGCGGCCCGCGCTGGTGGTGGGGAAGTCCACGGTGCCGGTGGGGTCGGCCGAGCGGCTCGCCGCGAAGCTCGCCGCGCTGGCCCCGGCGGGCGCGGACGTGGAGCTGGCGTGGAACCCGGAGTTCCTGCGCGAGGGCTTCGCCGTGAACGACACCCTGCACCCCGACCGGATCGTCGTCGGCGTGCGGGGCGAGCGCGGGGAGAAGCTGCTGCGGGAGGTCTACGCGACGCCGATGGCGGAGGGCACCCCGCTGGTGGTGACCGACTTCCCGACGGCCGAGCTGGTCAAGACCGCCGCCAACTCCTTCCTCGCCACCAAGATCTCCTTCATCAACGCGATGGCCGAGGTCTGCGAGGCCGCCGGCGGCGACGTCGTCAAGCTCGCCGAGGCCATCGGCCACGACGAGCGGATCGGCGCCAAGTTCCTGCGCGCCGGCATCGGCTTCGGCGGCGGCTGCCTGCCCAAGGACATCCGCGCCTTCATGGCCCGGGCGGGCGAGCTGGGCGCCGACCAGGCGCTGACCTTCCTCAGGGAGGTCGACTCCATCAACATGCGCCGCCGCGGCCACATGGTCGAGCTGGCGCGCGAGGCGGTCGGCGGGTCCTTCCTGGGCAAGCGGGTCGCCGTGCTCGGCGCCACGTTCAAGCCGGACTCGGACGACGTGCGCGACTCCCCCGCGCTGAACGTCGCCGGGCAGATCCACCTCCAGGGCGGGCAGGTCACCGTCTACGACCCCAAGGGCATGGACAACGCCCGCCGCGTCTTCCCCACCCTGGGCTACGCCGACTCCGCGCTCGCCGCGGCCCGCGGCGCGGAGGTCGTGCTGCACCTCACCGAGTGGCGCGAGTTCCGCGAGCTCGACCCCGCCGAGCTGGGATCCGTCGTCACGGACCGGCTGATCCTCGACGGGCGCAACGCCCTCGACCCGCTGCGCTGGCGGGGCGCGGGGTGGACCTACCGGGCCATGGGACGCCCGCAGGCGTAGGGTCCGGGGGCGGTCCGGGGGCCGGGCAGGGCGGCATGAAGGACCCATCCTTGAAGGGCCTCGGTCAAAAATGGGGAAAAAACGACTGGGTAGACTTCGCGCCGATGACCACGACCAGCAGCCTCCCAGCCAACCCCACCGCATCCGCGACGGCACCGACCGACACGCCTGACCGGCGGGGATCCTTCGAAACAGCCATGCGAGGCCGCGGCGCCCTGCTGGGCATCGGAGGGTTCTGGCTGGCCACCAGGGCAGCGATGCTCTGGTTGCTCGTCAACGACTTCCACGGCTCGAACGCCGTCCGCGTGGAGGTCACCGCGACCTACCACAACTGGTACAACGTCCTCGTCCACTGGACGATGCCGCACAACGACATCATGTGGCAGTACCCGCCGGCGGCCGCGTCGATCTTCCTCTCGCCGGACCTGCTGCCGTTCCTCACCTACTTCCAGGCCTTCGTCGCCCTGACGGTGCTCTGCGACGCCGTGATCCTCCTCGGTCTGATCCGGGTGGCGCGGCGGGACGACGGCAGCATCGCCGGCGCCCTGGTGTGGCTGGGAGCTCTGCCGCTGCTGATGGCGACCCCGTTCGCCCGCTACGACATCCACGTCACCCTGTTCGCGGTCTTCGCGCTGCTCTGCATGCGTAACCGTCCCCGCCTCGGCGGGGTCGTGGCCGGGATCGGGGCGATGGTGAAGGTGTGGCCGCTGCTCACGCTGCTCGGCACTCCGCGCGGCAAGTCCACGCGCGACGCGATCGTCGCGACGGCGCTGTCCTGCGCGGCGCTGCTGGGCGTGTTCGCGCTGCTGTTCAAGGACACGCTGGGCTTCCTGGGCAACCAGGGCAACCGCGGCGTTCAGGTCGAGTCGCTGGGCGGATCGGCACTGATGGCGGCACTGCGCCTGGACCTGTGGCCCGGCAAGATCGAGTTCCAGTACGGAGCGTTCGAGTACGTCGGCCCGTACGTGTCGAGCATCGCGCGGGCCTCGATGGGCCTGACGGTGATCGGTTTCCTGCTGCTTCTGCTGTGGCGGGTGAAGGCCAACCGCTGGTCGAGCGCGACGCCGTTCGACGCCGCGCTCTGCGCGATCCTGGTCTTCACGGTCACCAGCCGGGTCATCAGCCCGCAGTACATGATCTGGCTGCTGGGTCTCGCGGCCGTCTGCCTGACCTCGAAGCACACCACCCAGCGGCCGGTCGCCTGGCTCCTGGTCGTGACGACCGGGCTCACCACGCTGGTCTTCCCCGTGTGGTACGACTCGGAGATCCTGGCCACCAGCACGCTGGGCACGGTGCTGCTCTGCTCCCGCAACGCGCTGCTGCTGTTCGCGACGGTGTGGTCCGGCGTCCGGCTGTGGAAGGCGACCGTGCTGCCGAAGCCGGCGCTGTCGGACAGGTCCTAGGCCGGGGGCGCCTTGTGCTGTGCGGCGCGGGCGGTGAACTCCGCCTCGCGCAGCACCCGCTGGGCGTTGCCCCAGGTGAGGAGGGTGAGGTCGGCTTCCGACCAGCCGCGTTCCAGTAGTTCCGCGATCAGTCGCGGGTAGCCCGAGGGGTCGGTGAGTCCGGCCGGTCTCGGGCTTCCGTGTTCGGAGCCGAAGGCGGCGCCGAGGCCCACGCCCTCGGGGCCGGCGAGGGCGCGTACGTGTTCGACGTGGTCGGCGACGGCGTGCAGGGAGTCGCCGGTGCGTTCGGAGTCGAAGGTGACCATGGCCACGCCGCCGGCCGCGCGCAGGGCGAGGAGGACCTCGTCGGTGGCGTTGTCCGGGTGCGGGTTGAGGGAGGCGGCGCCGGTGTTCGAGATGATCACGGGTGCCTTGGAGGCGGCCGCGAGCTGGCAGGCGGCGGCGGGCGGGCAGCCCGTCAGGTCGATCAGGATCGCGAGCCGGTTCGCCTCCTTGACCACCTCGTGGCCGAAGGCCGTCAGTCCCTCGTCGGACCAGGGGGCCCCGGCGGGCGCGAGCAGCCGTACGCCGAGGGCGTGGAAGGCGCGCAGGGCGCCGAGGGAGCCGGTGAGGGTGCTGCCGGGGACGGGTCCGAGGAACGAGGCGATCCGGCCGCGGTTGCGGGCGTCGGCCATGTCGTCGGCGGTCAGCGCGAGGTACAGGCTGTCGGAGTAGCGGCGCATCAGGGCGCGTGCGGCGTCGATCTGTTCGAGGGTCTCGCACACGGCCTGGGCGCAGGAGTCCGCGCGGGGCGGGCCGGGGGGTACGAGGAGGGTCCAGAACTGGGCGCCCACTCCCCCGGCGCGCAGCCGGGGGATGTCCGTGTCCACCTCGTTGTCCGGGGTGTCGATGTCGTGGTACGGGCTCTGGCGCAGGGTCCAGACGAGGGTGTTGCAGCCGTCGGCCACGGGATGGACGGCGAGCAGCGCGGCCGCGCGGTCCAGGGATCCGCCCGCCGTCAGGGGGGCGGTGACGGGGACGTCTTCGGCTCCGACACCCACGGAGTGGGGTTCATCCTGCAGGTCGGCCATGGCATTCGCTCCGGTCTCGGCGGCAGCAGGGAGATATGGGGCCACCGTGACATGGGGGGTGAGGATGGCGCCCGGCGAATGCGGCGTTCGGGTGTACGGCGGTACGGGACGGGGGCGGGACCGGGGTGGTGTTCCCGGTCCCGCCCCCGTGATTCCGCGGGGCCGCCCTCTAGAGCACGGCGTTGGAGGGGCCGCGGGTGGCCGAGAGGTCCCGGGCGACCGCTTCGGCGTCGCGCAGCGCCCGTACGGCGTTGGACCAGGTCAGCTTGGCCAGGTCGGCCCGGGACCAGCCGCGGTGCAGGAGCTCCGCGATCAGGTTCGGGTAGCCGGAGACGTCGTCGAGCCCGGCCGGGGTGAAGGCCGTGCCGTCGAAGTCGCCGCCGATGCCGATGTGGTCGACGCCGGCGACCTCGCGCATGTGGTCGAGGTGGTCGGCGACGGTGGCGGCGGTCGCCACGGGGCGGGGCCGGCCGGCTTCGAAGGCCCGGTGGAGGGCCATCGCCTCGGGGGTGGTGTCGAGGTGGTGGAAGCCGTGGGCGCGCAGGTTCTCGTCCGCGGCGAGGGTCCACTCGACGGCGGCCGGGAGGATGAACTTCGGCACGAAGGTGGCCATGGCGACGCCGCCGTTGGCGGGCAGCAGGGCCAGCACGTCGTCGGGGACGTTGCGCGGGTGGTCGCAGACCGCCCGGGCCGAGGAGTGCGAGAAGATCACCGGCGCGGCCGAGACGGCGATCGCGTCGCGCATGGTGGTCTCGGCGACGTGCGAGAGGTCGACGAGCATGCCGATGCGGTTCATCTCGCGGACCACCTCGCGGCCGAAGTCCGCGAGGCCGCCGTGGCGGGGTGCGTCGGTCGCCGAGTCCGCCCAGTCGATGGTGTCGTTGTGGGTGAGCGTCATGTAGCGCACGCCCAGCTGGTGCAGGGCGCGCAGGGTGGCGAGCGAGTTGTTGATGGAGTGGCCGCCCTCGGCCCCCATCAGGGAGGCGATCCGCCCGTCGGCGCGGGCCGCTTCCATGTCGTCCGCCGTCAGGGCCCGCACCAGGTCCCCGGGGTAACGGGCGATCAGCTGGCCGACGGCGTCGATCTGCTCCAGGGTGGCGCTGACCGCCTCGTCGCCCGCGAAGTCGGAGCGGACGTAGACCGACCAGAACTGCGCGCCGACGCCGCCGGCGCGCAGCCGGGGGAGGTCGGTGTGCAGGTGGGCGGACTGGTCGCCGGCGAGGTCACGGCCGGCGAGGTCGTAGCGGACCTGCTCGCGCAGGGCCCAGGGCAGGTCGTTGTGGCCGTCGACGACGGGGTGCTCGGCGAGGAGCTCCCGGGCCTCGCCGAGCAGGTCCGCCGCGCTCACTTGCCGAACCCGAAGGATTCGGCTCCGGCCACCTTGGCGCGCAGGCGCTTGCCCTTCTCGGTGGCCTGGTCGTTCAGCTCCTGCTGGAAGTCGCGCATCCGGCCGAGCAGCTCGGGGTCGTGCGCGGCGAGCATGCGCACGGCGAGCAGGCCGGCGTTGCGGGCGCCGGCGACGGAGACGGTGGCGACGGGAACCCCGGCGGGCATCTGGACGATCGACAGGAGCGAGTCCATGCCGTCGAGGTACTTCAGCGGGACCGGCACGCCGATGACGGGCAGCGGGGTGACGGACGCGAGCATGCCGGGCAGGTGGGCGGCCCCGCCCGCACCGGCGATGATCGCCTTGAGGCCGCGCTCGGCGGCGTGCTCGCCGTAGGCGACCATCTCGCGCGGCATCCGGTGGGCCGAGACGACGTCGACCTCGTAGGGGATCTCGAACTCGTCCAGGGCCTGGGCGGCGGCCTCCATGACCGGCCAGTCGGAGTCCGAACCCATGACGATGCCCACGACGGGGGAAGTGCTCATTCGGTGATCGTTCCTCTGAGGTAGCCGGCTGCGTGGCGTGCGCGTTCCAGCACATCGTCCAGGTCGTCGCCGTAGGTGTTGACGTGGCCGACCTTGCGGCCGTGCTTCACGTCCTTGCCGTACATGTGGATCTTCACCTGCGGGTCGTGGGCCATGCAGTGCAGGTACGCCGCGTACATGTCGGGGTAGTCCCCGCCGAGGACGTTGGCCATCACGGTCCAGCGGGCCCGGGGGCGCGGGTCGCCCAGGGGGAGGTCCAGGACCGCGCGGACGTGGTTGGCGAACTGGGAGGTGACCGCGCCGTCCTGGGTCCAGTGGCCGCTGTTGTGCGGGCGCATGGCCAGTTCGTTGACGAGGATGCGGCCGTCGGTGGTCTCGAACAGCTCCACGGCCAGGTGGCCGGTCACGTCGAGCTCCTTGGCGATGCGCAGGGCCAGGGCCTGCGCCTCGCCCGCGAGGGCTTCGGAGAGGTTGGGGGCGGGGGCGATCACCGTGTCGCACACGCCGTCGACCTGGATGGACTCCACGACCGGGTAGGCAACGGCCTGGCCGTGCGGGGAGCGGACGATGTTGGCCGCGAGCTCGCGGACGTAATCGACCTTCTCCTCCGCGAGGACCGGGACGCCCGCCTTGAACGGGGCCTCCGCGTCCTCGGGCGTGCGGACGAACCACACGCCCTTGCCGTCGTACCCGCCGCGCACCGTCTTGAGGATGACGGGGAAGCCGCCGACCTCGTCCGCGAAGGCCGCCGCGTCCGCCGGATCGCTCACGATCCGGTGGCGGGGGCTGGGCGCGCCGATCTCGTCGAGCTTGGCGCGCATCACCCCCTTGTCTTGTGCGTGCACCAACGCGTCGGGCCCCGGCCGGACGGGGATGCCGTCCGACTCCAGGGCCCGGAGGTGCTCGGTGGGTACGTGCTCGTGATCGAAGGTGATCACGTCGCAGCCGCGCGCGAAGGCGCGCAACGTGTCCAGGTCGCGATAGTCGCCGATGACGACGTCGTTCACGACCAGGGCCGCCGAGTCCTGGGGGGTGTCACTGAGGATCTTGAATCTGATGCCGAGGGGGATGCCCGCCTCGTGGGTCATGCGGGCGAGCTGACCGCCGCCGACCATGCCGACTACCGGGAACGTCACCTCTCCAGGGTATCCGCCGGTATTCCGCCATACGGACGCAGGCCTGGCGCGGACTCGCCGGTGGGGCCCGGATGCCTTGTGCGCGTTGTTTCCCAAGGGGTGGCGAGGCGCGCCGGGGCCCCCGGGGCGACACTTAACATGGTGGGGTTGACGAGATCGGGTGACACGCCCGGCGGGTGCCGAAGGCCCGCCCCGCGAACCGGCCCGCGGCCCGCCCGGGACTCCCACGACGACTCACACGACGACTGACAGGGACTGAACCATCACATGAGCACGCCGAACGCACTGCCGCTGTCCGAGCGCTTCCGAGGCATCGCCCGGGAGCTCGTCAAGTTCGGCGCGGTCGGCGGCGCGGGCGTCCTGGTGAACTTCGGCGTCTTCAACCTGCTGCGCGCCACCACGGACCTGCAGACGGTGCGCGCGAACGTGATAGCCATCGTGGTCGCCATCATCACGAACTACGTGGGGTTCCGCTACTTCACCTACCGTGACCGCGACCTGGGCAGCCGCCGCCGCGAGATGATCCTGTTCGTGCTGTTCAGCGTGATCGGCATGGTCATCGAGAGCGGTGTGCTCTACGTCGCCACGTACGGCCTCGGGCTGGACAGCTCGCTGCAGAACAACATCTTCAAGTTCTTCGGCATGGGCGTGGCGACGGTCTTCCGGTTCTGGTCGTACCGGACGTGGGTGTTCAAGGCCCTGCCGACGGACGCGGCTCCCTCGCTGGTCGTGGAGCAGCGCGACGGGCACGAGGCCGCGCCCGTCGCCGCCCGGACCCCGGAGCCGGCGGGCAACCAGGGCTGAGGCCCGTCCCCCGTCCCCTGTCCTACGTCCCTCGTCCTACCGGACCGTCCGCTCCGGCTCCGTGCGCTCGGGGGCGGTGCGGCTGAGGAAGAGCGCGAACACCGGCGGCTGACTCTGGAGGAGCTCCAGGCGGCCGCCGTCCGCTTCCGCGAGGTCCCGGGCGACGGCGAGGCCGATGCCGGTGGAGTTGCGGCCGCTGATGGCCCGCTCGAAGATCCGGTTGCCCAGGTCGGGCGGGACGCCGGGGCCCTCGTCGGTGACCTCGATGACGGCCTGGTTCCCCGTGACGCGGGTGCGCAGGGCGACGGTGCCGCCGCCGTGCATGAGCGCGTTCTCCACGAGGGTCGCCAGGACCTGGGAGACCGCGCCGGGGGTGCCGACGGCCCGCATGCCGGTCTTGCCGGAGCGGACGATGGCCCGGCCGCCGCTGCGGTAGGCCGGGCGCCACTCCTCCAGCTGCTGCTTGACGACCTCGTCGAGGTCGAAGGGGACGGCGGAGCCGGTGCGGGGGTCGCGCGAGTTCGTCAGCAGCCGTTCGACCACGTCCGTGAGCCGTTCCACCTGGGTGAGGGCGATGCTCGCCTCCTCGCGGACGGTCTCCAGGTCGTCGGTGACGGTGATCTCCTCCAGCCGCATCGACAGGGCGGTCAGCGGGGTGCGCAGCTGGTGGGAGGCGTCGGCGGCGAGGCGGCGTTCGGCGGTGAGCATCCGGCCGATGCGCTCGGCGCTGGCGTCGAGGACATCGGCGACGCGGTCGAGCTCGGGGACCCCGTAGCGCTTGTGGCGGGGCCGGGGGTCGCCGGAGCCGAGGCGTTCGGCGGTCTCGGCGAGGTCGGTCAGCGGGGAGGCGAGCCGGTTGGCCTGGCGGACGGCGAGGAGCACGGCGGCGACCACGGCCAGCAGGGCCACGGCACCGACCACGGCCAGGGTGCGCCCGACCTCGCGGGTGACGGTGGAGCGGGACTCCTCCACGACGACGACCTCGCCCTGCTCGCCGCGTGCGGTACCCCGGATGACGCTGTCCGCGATGCGGTCGCCGACCTCGACGGTCGGCTGTCCGGGGACGGAGATACGGGCGTACGTGCCGAGGTCCAGCTGTTCGGAGAGGGCGCCCGCCTCCACCCGCCGGTGTTCCAGGGCGTCGGCCTCGACCACGCCCAGCAGGCGCAGCGCCTCGGACCCGATGCGGTCCTGGGCGCTGCTGGTGATGGTCCGGGTCTCCACGATGACGAGGGAGACCCCGAACACGGCGATCACGACGAGGACCACGGCGAGGGTGGAGTTGATCAGACGGCGGCGCATGCCCTAGAGCATGCCCCAACGGGCGGACGCGCCCCGTCCCCCCGCCCCCGCCCCCCGGGCGTCAGCTTTTCTCGAAGCGGAAGCCGACTCCGCGGACGGTGGCGATGTAGCGGGGGTTGGCGGCGTCGTCGCCCAGCTTCTTGCGCAGCCAGGAGATGTGCATGTCGAGGGTCTTGGTGGAGGACCACCAGGTGGTGTCCCAGACCTCGCGCATCAGCTGGTCGCGGGTGACGACGCGGCCGGCGTCGCGGACCAGCACGCGCAGCAGGTCGAACTCCTTGGCGGTGAGCTGGAGCTCCTCCTCGCCCATCCAGGCGCGGTGGGACTCGACGTCGATGCGCACCCCGTGGGTGGCGGGGGCCTGGGCGGCGTCGTTGGCGCCGCGCCGCAGCAGGGCCCGTACGCGGGCCAGCAGCTCGGCGAGGCGGAAGGGCTTGGTCACGTAGTCGTCGGCGCCGGCGTCGAGGCCGACCACCGTGTCGACCTCGTCGGCCCGGGCGGTCAGGACCAGGATGGGGAAGCCGTGGCCCTCGGCCCGCAGTCGCCGGGCCACCTCCAGGCCGTCCATTCCGGGCAGTCCCAGGTCGAGGACGACGAGATCGACGCCGCCCTGCAGTCCGGCCTCCAGGGCGGTGGGGCCGTCCTCCCGGACCTCGACCTCGTAGCCCTCCCGGCGCAGGGCGCGGGCCAGGGGTTCCGAGATGGATGCGTCGTCCTCGGCGAGCAGTACACGCGTCATGTGGGTGATGGTAGTCCGCGGCGGGTGAAAGGAGGCGCCTGCCCGCGTACCCCTCTCGAACTGGGGTTATTGACTACTATCGGCCTTCGAACTTGACGTATCGGTTCCCAGGTTCCCTGTGATCCATATCTCAAGCCCTTCCATATGCATCGGTGCCCTGTCGTATGGTGGCGGAACGCCCGATGCACTATCGAGGGGACATTTGCGCTCAAATCCGAGCCAAGAACCTCAAATTCTGCTCTGGTCGGTCTCGTCCGGCCCAGATGACAGTGAATGACCTATGGGCCGGGCCCGGCGCGCGAGGAGGCGTGCAGGGCGTGGATCCCGGTTACGGCTGCTCCGTCACCCCGTCACAGCGGGGAACGACACCCCAGGGCGTGGGGTGGGGCATCCGTCGCCGGTGCCGGCCGCCCCCCACCGGGCGCTGATGAGCTCACGAAGCCAGGCGTCCCGAGCAAGCAAGGATCGACCATGGCTTCCAGCCTGACGAAGGACTCGGCGACTCCGGCGCCGGAAAAGACCTTCTTCGGACACCCCCGTGGCCTGGCCACTCTGTTCATGACCGAGATGTGGGAGCGCTTCTCCTACTACGGCATGCGCGCCCTTCTCGTCTACTACCTGGTCTCGGGCGGCGCCGACGCCGCCACGGGCAGCCAGGGCGGCGGTCTGGCCATGACCGCGGCGACGACCACGGCCATCTACTCCGTGTACGTGTCCATGGTCTACCTCATGGCCATGCCCGGCGGCTGGTTCGGCGACCGCGTCTGGGGCGCCCGCAAGACGGTCGCGATCGCCGGTTTCGTGATCATGGCCGGTCACCTGTCCCTGGCGATCCCCGGCCAGGCGATGTTCTTCGTGGGCCTGGTCCTGGTCGCGGCCGGTTCGGGTCTGCTCAAGGCCAACATCTCCACGATGGTCGGCCACCTGTACGACGGCCCGGACGACCCGCGCCGTGACGGTGGCTTCACCCTCTTCTACGTCGGCATCAACCTCGGTGCCTTCGTCGCCCCGTTCGTCGTCGGAACGGTCGGCAAGGAGCACAACTGGCACCTGGGCTTCGCCCTCGCCGCCCTCGGCATGGGCCTGGGCCTCGCCCAGTTCCTGCTCGGCACCAAGAACCTGAGCCCGAAGAGCAGCGAGGTCCCGAACCCGCTGACGCCGGAGGAGCGCAAGGCCGTCCTCACCAAGGTCGTCCTCGTCGTCCTGGGCATCGCCGTCTTCTACGGCGCCGTGGTCGCCCTCGGCGCGTACACGCTGAACTGGGCCCTGGTCCCGCTGACCCTGGCCGGCCTGCTCATCCCGATCGCCGTCCTGACGCGCATCAAGCGCGACAAGGACCTGTCGGGCGCCGAGCAGTCGAAGATGACCGCGTACATCTGGTTCTTCGTCGCCGCCGCCGTCTTCTGGATGATCTACGACCAGGGTGGCTCCACGCTGTCCCTGTTCGCGGACGACAAGACCGCCGACACCGTCTTCGGCTTCGCCTTCTCGGCCACCTGGTACCAGTCGCTGAACCCGCTGTTCGTCATGGCGCTGGCCCCGGTCTTCGCCTGGCTGTGGCTGTGGCTGTCGCGCAAGAACCAGGAACCGAACACCATCGTGAAGTTCTCGATGGGTCTGGTCCTGATCGGTGCCTCGTTCTTCGTCTTCATCGTCCCGATGGGCATGGCGACGGGCGACACCAAGGTCTCCCCGATGTGGCTCGTCACGATCTACATGATCCAGACCATCGGTGAGCTGTGCGTCTCCCCGGTCGGCCTCTCGGTCACGACCAAGATGGCGCCGCAGAAGTACGCCTCCCAGATGATGGGTGTCTGGTTCCTCGCGGTCACCGCCGGTGACTGCACCACCAGCCTCCTGTCCATCGGCGGCGTCGACCTCAACGGCACGTGGGTGATCGGCTTCCAGGCCGCCGCCGCGGTCCTGGCCGGCTTTGCGGTGTACACGTACCGCAAGAAGGTCCAGGCGCTCATGGGCGACGTGCACTGACGCACCCGTAGTGGTTGGTGAAGGCCCGGCACACCGGATGGTGTGCCGGGCCTTCGTCCGTTGCGGGGCGGGTTACCCCGTCACCTCGTGCCGCGCAGGCGGCGCCAGGGGGTGAAGGTGAAGACCGCGCCGCCGAGCAGGATGACCGTGCCGGCGACCAGGGCGAGGGCCTTGACGCCGCCGTCGTCCTGGGCGCCGGTCTCGGCGAGACCGCCCGCTGCGGCGGCCGAGGAGCCGCCGGTGGAGGGGCCGGCGGTGGTGGAGCCGGAGCCGCCGGGCTGGGCGGTGGTGTCCAGTTCCAGGGAGACCCCGCTGGCGGTGGCCTTGCAGGGCACGTTGATCGGGGTGGAGCCCGGGGCCATCGTGACGTCGATGGTCAGCTGGTCGGGGGTGAGGGTGACCTTGCCCGACTTGCCCGGCTTGTAGGTGCCGGTCATGTCGGTCAGGCTCACGGGCGCCCCGTTGGGGATCGGCTCGGCGTTGGCCGGGCCGGTGACCTTGACGGTGCCGCTGTCGGCGCCGCCGAGCTTGATGTCCATCGAGGGCTTGAGGGCGCCGGCCGGGAGCTGCATGGGGCTGGCCATCGCGCCCTTGGCGGTCTTGACGGTGAGGGCGAAGTCGCCGCCGTTCCTCTTCGCGCTAATGGTCACCGGCGTTTTGATTCCATTAGGCACCACGGCGCCGCAGTCGTAGGTGACGTCCACCGCCTTGCCGGGGAAGTCGGTCTGGCCGCCGGTACCGCCGGTGGTGGAGCCGCCCGTGGAGCCTCCCGTCGTGGCGCCGCCCGTGGAGCCTCCCGTCGTGGCGCCGCCGGTGGTCGAACCGCCCGTCGTGGCGCCGCCCGTGGTCGAGCCGCCAGTCGTGGCGCCACCGGTGGTGCTTCCGCCCGTGGTGCCGCCGGTGGTCGTCGAGCCGGTCGTGCCGCCCGTGCTGCCGCCGGGGGCGGTCACGTCCAGTTCCAGGGAGGGCTTGGGGTTGTTGCCGGGGGTGCAGGTGGTGGTCGTCCCCATGGCCTTGATGGTCAGGACCCCGGCCGTGAAGGTGACCTTGCCGCTCTTCTTCGGGGTGTAGGTCCCCGACAGGTCGCTGATCTTGATCGGGGTGTTGGCGGGGATGGGCTCGGCGTTGGCCGGGCCCGTGACCGGTACGGACGCCTTCTCAGCCCCGTCCACGACGATGACGGCGCTGGGGGTCATCGCGCCGGCGCCGAGCTGGATGGGGCTGGAGGAGACGCCCTTCTGGAAGGACATCGTCAGCTTGTAGCCGTCGCCCTCCTTCACCCCTTTGATGTCGATGGGCGACACCGCCGACTTGTCCCCGATAGGGGTCTTGCAGTCGTACTGGACGTCGATCACGGCTGCTTGGGCGGTGCTCGGCGCCAGCAGCATGCCCGCGCCGCCGAGCAGCAGTGCGGCCGCGGCCGCACCAGCCCTCCGTTGGGTCTTCACGAATGTCCCTTCGTCGTCGGACGGTTCTCAGACGGTGCGGATGTCTGTGGGGGCGCGGCCTCCCGCGGCTCCGGCGTGAACCACGGCAGGGGCGGCGCCGGGGCCCCGGCGGCCCCCGCGGCCGGGATCTTCGGGAGGCGGGCGGTCACCGCCGCGGCGCCCTCCGGGGCCGGCCCGGCGCCCCGGTGGCGGCCCGGCGCCCCGGGCCGGGGGCGGACACGGTCCACGACGGCCATGCCCAGCCGGAACAGCGCCGTCGGGATCACCACCAGCAGCAGGGCCCAGAACAGCAGCACCCCGTACGGCCGGTCCACGCCCCACGGCTGGGTGGCGAGGACGGTCTCCCCGTACTTGAGCGAGACGGTGTAGTCCCCGTGCGCGCCCGCCGGCAGCTCCACGTCCAGGCCCACCTCCGCCTTGCCGCCGGGCGGGATGGTGCCCTTCCAGCGGGCCTCCTCCCACTGCGGGGCGAACACCCCGTGCGCGATGCCCAGCTGGAAGACCGGGTCCTTGACCGGCGCCGAGCCGAGGTTGCCGACGGTGGCGGTGAACCTCCGCGACGGCGGCGCCCCGAACCAGGTCAGCACCCCGTCCTCGCCCTTGAGGCGGGCTCCCGTGAGCATCGCGAGCCGGGCGGTCCCCGACTCGGCGGGCAGGTCGGCCACCGGATGGCCGGTGATCTTCAGCGGGACGGCGACGGTCGACCGGTCCCCGTTGACCGAGGCCACGTTCACCACGCACGGGCAGGGCTTGGGCGGCTCCGCGACCGGCAGCCGGGCCGTGAAGCGGCCGTCGGCGGCGACCGAGACGGCCACCCCGTCGGCGTTGGCGCAGCTGTTGGTGCCGCCGATCATGTTCTGGCCGCAGACCAGCAGCATGACCAGGGTCCGGGCGGGCCAGCCGGTGCCGGTGGCGGTGAGCTCCGTGCCCTTGGCCGCCTCCTGCTGCGAGAGCGCCACGGCCGGCTTCCCCTCGGCTGCGGGGGCGGGGGCCGCGGGCAGGAGTGCCAGGGCGAGGGCGGCCAGTGCCGCCCCGGCGCGGGATACGGCCCTCGGGCCGGGCGTGCGGCTCACGTGGACGCTCCCGTCAGCTCGGGTTCGGATCGCGGGGCGGGGGCCTGCCGGCGCACGGGTTCCCCGGACGGCTCCCCGGGCGGCCCGCGCCGCCGGGCCCGTACGAGGACCAGCACGGCGGCACCGAGCACGACGAGGCCGGCCCCGGCCCAGGCAGCGCTCCCTGGGGGCACGCACCAGGCGGTGGCGGTGGCGGTGGCCGGTGCGGCGCCGGGGGCGGTGACGGTGAGCCTGAGGGAGACCCGGTCGAGGGCGGGGGCGTCCGGCCAGGGCTCGGTCAGGGCGACCCGCTGCCCCGGCAGCAGCTCCAGCGGCAGGGCGCGGGCGGTACGGGGGGCGGAGGCCCCGCCGAGGCCGCGTTCGGCGTGCAGGGCGAGCGCCGGGGTGAGGGCGACGTTGCCCCGGTTGACCAGGGTGTAGGCGACGGCGGTGGCCGCGCCGTGGCCGCGTACGGAGACGTCCTCGACGGTGAGGGCGGCCAGGGCCGGGCCGCCGACGCGCAGGTCGACCCGTACGCCCGCCTCGTGGCCGCCCTCGGCGGCGACGACCGCGGCGGGGTGGTCGCCGGGCGGGGAGGCGGGCGGGACGGTGACGGTGAAGGGGACGACCGCGCGGGTGTGCGGCGGGAGGGTGACGGTGGCGGCGGCGCCGAAGCTGATCCAGGAGCCGGCGCCCCGGGTCCCGTCGGCCGGGCGGACGGCGAAGGCCCCGCCGGGGGCGTTGTAGGCGTCGGCTCCGCGCAGGGTGACGACCCGCTGCCGGTCGCCGGTGTTGGTGAGGGTGAGGCGGTCCTCCAGCACGGTGCCGGCGGGGCCCGCGAGGTAGAAGGAGGGGCGTGGGGCGCCGGCGGCGTTCCCCGAGGCCGGTGCGGCGGTCCAGCCGGGCTCGCCGCCGCCGTCGGCCGCCGCCGGGGTCCCCTGGAGGGTGGCGGCGGCCAGCAGGAGCAGCGCGGCGAGGCGCCGGAGGGCGCGGGGCGTGAGGGCGCGCGGCACGCGGATGCGCGGCGCGACGGCGCGGGGCGTGAGGGCGCGGGGCGTGAGGGCGCGGGGCACGCGGATGCGCGACGCGACGGCACGGGGCGTGGGGGTGCGGAGCGGCACGGGCGGGCGCTCCGTTCAGGACGGGGTGCGCTGGGCCCGCCGGCCGCGCCGGGTCAGCCAGAGCATCCCGGCGGCGCCGGAGAGGGCCACGGTGGCACCCAGGGTGCCGAAGGCCAGGGCGGAGTCGGCGGGGCCGGTCTGCGGGAGCGTGGCGTCGGGGGCCGCGTCGGAGGCGGCGCCCGCGGCCGCGGTCACGTCCAGCTCCAGGGAGGGCTTGGGGCTGTTGCCGGGGGTGCAGGTGGTCGTGGTCCCCATGGCCTTGATGGTCAGGACCCCGGCGGTGAAGGTGACCTTGCCGCCCTTCTTCGGGGTGTAGGTCCCCGACAGGTCGCTGATCTTGATCGGGGTGTTGGCGGGCGCGGCCTCGGCGTTCGGGGCCCCGGAGACCGGTATCGAGGCCTGTTCGGCGCCCCCGGCCATGATGACCGCGCTGGGGTTCATGGCGCCCTTGCCGAGCTCGATGGGGCTGGAGGAGACGCCCTTCTGGAAGGACATCGTCAGCTTGTATCCGTCGCCCTCCTTGACGGCCTTGATGTCGATGGGCGAGACCGCCGACTTGTCCCCGATCGGGGTCTGGCACTTGTACTCG
Source organism: Streptomyces sp. NPDC058157 (assembly GCF_042884105.1). Taxonomy (NCBI): domain Bacteria; kingdom Bacillati; phylum Actinomycetota; class Actinomycetes; order Kitasatosporales; family Streptomycetaceae; genus Streptomyces; species Streptomyces sp. NPDC058157. The sequence continues at coordinate 11,530 of NZ_JBHVUQ010000069.1, read as the reverse complement.
ACGTCGACCACGTCGGCGTGGGCCGCGGGGGCGGCGAGCAGTACGGCGGATCCGGCCAGCGCGGAGGCCAGCGCGAGCGCGGTGGAGCGTTTCCGGTCGGACACCTTCGTCTTCCCCTCGGGCCACGGAACGGGTTACGGGTAACGGGTCACGGGTAACGGGTCACGGCTTACTGACGCCATGTCAGATTGGTGGCTCAAGGTACGCCCGGGACCTTACGGAGGGAAGACAAAGGACGGCCCGGCGTGAACGGCCCCGAAGGACCGCCCGCCGGGCCGTGGAACGCCGTGCCGGGCCGTGGCGCCGTGGATCAGGCCGCGCGCACCCCGCGGTTCCAGACCGCCGACACGAGCGGGACGCCCGGCCGGTAGGCGAGGTGGACGTGGCTGGGGGCGTCGAGGAGGGCCAGGTCGGCGCGGGCGCCGGGGGCCAGGCGGCCGATGTCCGTACGGCGCAGGGCGCGCGCCCCGCCGGCGGTGGCCGACCACAGGGCCTCGTCGGGGGTCATGCGCATGTCCCGGACGGCGAGCGCGATGCAGAACGGCATGGAACTCGTGTACGAGGAGCCGGGGTTGCAGTCCGTGGACAGGGCGACGGTGGCACCCGCGTCGATCAAGCGGCGCGCGTCGGGCCACTGGGCGCGGGTGGAGAACTCGGCCCCCGGCAGCAGCGTCGCGACGGTGGTGGCGGACGCCTGCGCGAGGGCGTCCACGTCGGCGTCGGTGAGGTGGGTGCAGTGGTCGGCGGAGGCCGCCTCCAGCTCCACGGCCAGCTGCACGCCGGGACCGTAGGACAGCTGGTTGGCGTGGACGCGCGGGATCAGCCCGGCGGCGGCGCCGGCGGTGAGGATGGCGCGGGCCTGGTCGCCGTCGAAGGCGCCCTTCTCGCAGAAGACGTCCACCCAGCGGGCGTACGGGGCGCAGGCCGCGAGCATCTCGCCGGTGACGAGGTCGACGTAGCCGGCCGGGTCGTCGGCGTAGTCGGGGGAGACGATGTGCGCGCCGAGGTAGGTGACCTCGTCGGTGTGGGCGGAGGCGATGCGCAGGGCGCGGGCCTCGTCGGCGACGGTGAGGCCGTAGCCGGACTTGGTCTCGAAGGTGGTGGTGCCCTGGCGCAGGGCCTCGTCGAGGTGGCGGACCAGGTTGGCCTCCAGCTCGGCGTCGGTGGCGGCGCGGGTGGCGGCGACGGTGGTGCGGATGCCGCCGGCGGAGTAGGCGCGGCCGGACATGCGGGCGTTGAACTCGGCGGTGCGGTCGCCGGCGAAGACGAGGTGGGAGTGGGAGTCGACGAAGCCGGGGATGACGGCGCGGCCCTTCGCGTCGAACGCGGTGTCGGCCGACGGGGCCTTCTCGGAGGGGCCGACCCAGGCGATCGTGTCGCCGTCGATGACGAGGGCGGCGTTCTCGATCAGGCCGAGGGGTGATCCGTCGCCGAGGGCGGGGTCGTTGGTGACGAGGCTGCCGATGCTGGTGATGGCGGTGGTGGTCATGGGTTCCTCTCAAACCGGGGGCTCCGCCCCGGACCTCCGCGCCTCGATCGCCGGCGGGGCTGAACGCAGCCCCGCCGGCGATCGAGGCGGGAACGGAGGAAGGGCGGGGCGGGGGATTTCCAGGCCTCAGCCCCGGACGGCGGCGATCGCTTCGGACAGGGCCCCCGCCACGTCCCCGACCAGGGTGTGCGCGCCGTCGCGGACCACGTGGCGGCCGCCCACCACCGTGTGGCGGACGTCGGCGGCCGAGGCGGCGAAGACGGCCGTCTCCGCGCCGAGGCGGGGCAGCGGCCCGGCGGTGCGGACGGTGTCCAGGGCGATGGTGGTGAAGTCCGCGAGGGCGCCCGCCTCCAGCCGGCCCGCGTCCGGGCGGCCCAGGGCGGCGTGGCCGTCGGCGGTGGCGGCCGTCAGCAGGGCGTTCGCCGTCCAGTGGCCGCGCGTCCGGCTGCGCAGGCGCTCGTTCAGCTCCATCGCCCGCGCCTCCTCCAGCAGGTCGATCACCGCGTGGCTGTCGCTGCCCAGGGACAGGGGGCTGCCCGCACGCTGGAGCCGGCCGGCCGGGCCGATGCCGTCGGCGAGGTCGCGTTCGGTGGTCGGGCACATGCAGGTGCCGGTGGTGGTGCCGCCGAGCAGGGCGATGTCCTCGTCCGTCAGGTGCGTGTTGTGGACACCGGTGGTGTGCGGGCCCAGCACGCCGTGGTCGGCGAGGAGCTGCGTCGGGGTGCGGCCGTGCGCCGCGAGGCAGGCGTCGTTCTCCGCCGTCTGCTCGGACAGGTGCACGTGCAGCGGGGCCCGCCGCTCCTGCGCCCACGCCGCGACGGTGGCCAGCTGGCCGGCCGGGACCGCCCGGACGGAGTGGACGGCCGCGCCGATCAGGGCGTGCTCGCGGGGCTTGAGGGCGGAGACCCGCTCGGCCCAGGCCTCGGCCGTGCCGTCGGAGAACCGCCGCTGGTGGGCGTTGGGGGCCTCGCCGAAGCCGGCGGCCAGGTACGCGGTGTCGAGGAGGGTGATGCGGATGCCGGCCGCCGCGGCCGCCTCGATCAGGGCCTCGCCCATCGCGTTGGGGTCGGCGTACGGGGTGCCGCCGGGGGCGTGGTGGACGTAGTGGAACTCGCCGACGTTGGTGATGCCGGCCAGCGCCATCTCCGCGTACACGGCCCGGGCGAGGTCGAAGTAGCTGTCCGGGGTGAGGTTCTGGGCGACGGCGTACATGACCTCGCGCCAGGTCCAGAACGTCCCCGAGCCGACCTGGACGGTGGAGCGCAGCGCCCGGTGGAAGGCGTGGGAGTGGGCGTTGGCCAGGCCCGGGACCGTCAGGCCGCGCAGCACCTCCGCGCCGGGGGGCGGGGTGTCGGCCCCGGTGCGCACCTCGGCGATGCGGCCGTCGGCCGATACGCCGAGGGCGACGCCCGGCTCGACGTGTTCGCCGAGCCAGGCGTGCTCCAGCCAGTAGGTCTTCTGCGCGGTCATCGGCACGCGAGGCCTTCCAGTACGTCGGCGAGGGCGAGGACTCCGGCCGTGCAGTCGTCCTCGGCGGCGAACTCCCGCGGGGAGTGGGAGACGCCGGTGGGGTTGCGTACGAACAGCATCGCGGTCGGGACGGCGGCGGAGAGGATTCCGGCGTCGTGTCCCGCCCCGGTGCCGAGGACGGGGACGGCCCCGCCCAGGATCCGGTTCAGCTCGTCGCGCAGGGCGTGCTCGAACTCGACGACCGGGGTGAAGGACTCCCGGACCACGGCGAGGTCGATGCCGTCGCGCTCGGCCTGCTCCCGGGCGGCCTTCTCGACGGCGGTGACGACGGTGTCGAGGGTGGCCTGGTCGGCGGCCCGCGAGTCGAGCCAGCCGCGCACGAGGGAGGGGATGGCGTTGACCCCGTTGGGCTCGACGGAGATCTTCCCGAAGGTGGCGACGGCCCCGGCGAGGGCGGCCTCCTGGCGGGCGGCCAGGACGGTCGCCGCGTAGGTGAGCATCGGGTCGCGGCGGTCGACCAGGCGGGTGGTGCCGGCGTGGTTGGCCTCGCCGTGGAAGTCGAAGCGCCAGCGGCCGTGCGGCCAGATCGCGGAGGCGATGCCGACCCGGTCGCCGGACAGGTCCAGGGCGCGGCCCTGCTCCACGTGCAGTTCGACGAAGGCGCCGATGCGGGCGAGGCGCTCGGGGTCGGCGCCGATGGCGTCGGGGTCGTAGCCGGCGCGCTCCATGGCCTGCGGGAGGGTGGTCCCGTCGGCGTCGCGGAGCTCGTACGCCTTCTCCTTCGTCAGCTGCCCGGCGGAGAGCCGGGAGCCGACGCAGGCGAGGCCGAAGCGGGCGCCTTCCTCGTCACCGAAGTTGGTGATGGCGAGGGGGCGGGTGAGGGCCGCGCCGCGGGCGCGGAGCTCGTCCAGCGCGGCGAAGGAGGACACCACGCCGAGGGGGCCGTCGAAGGCCCCGCCGTCGGGGACGGAGTCCAGGTGGGAGCCGGTGACGACGGCGTCGCCGGCCAGGGGGTCGCCGAGCCAGGCCCACTGGTTGCCGTTGCGGTCGACCTCGTAGGCGAGGCCGCGCCCTTCGGCTTGCGCCTGGAACCAGGCCCGGCAGTCCCGGTCGGCCCCGGTCCAGGCGAAGCGGCGGTAGCCGCCGCTGTCGGCGTGCCGGCCGATGGGACGGAGCTCGTCCCACATGGCGTGGAACGAGCCCGTTGCGGGCAGTCGTTCCGCTGGGGCGGAACGGGTGGGCGCAACGGAACCCGCGCCCGGCGACGGCGTGTCCGCCCCCGCCACGGAGCCCGCTCGCGGTTCGGCTGCACGCCGGTGGTCCGGGTGCGCCCACCCGTCCCGCCCAGCGGGACGATCGCCCGCACTCGTCATCAGACGTCACCCTCCCGCATGGGGACGCGGACGCCGCGCTCGTCGGCGACGGTCTCGGCGATGTCGTAGCCGGCGTCGACGTGGCGGATGACGCCCATGCCGGGGTCGTTGGTGAGGACGCGGCGGATCTTCTCGCCCGCGAGCTTGGTGCCGTCGGCGACCGTGACCTGGCCCGCGTGGATCGAGCGGCCCATGCCGACGCCGCCGCCGTGGTGGATGGAGACCCAGGAGGCGCCGGAGGCGACGTTGACCATGGCGTTGAGCAGCGGCCAGTCGGCGATCGCGTCGGAGCCGTCGAGCATGGCCTCGGTCTCGCGGTACGGGGAGGCCACCGAGCCGCAGTCGAGGTGGTCGCGGCCGATGGCCAGCGGGGCGGCGAGGGTGCCGTCGGCGACCATCTCGTTGAAGCGCTCGCCGGCCTTGTCGCGCTCGCCGTAGCCGAGCCAGCAGATGCGGGCGGGCAGGCCCTGGAAGTGGACGCGCTCGCCGGCCATCTTGATCCAGCGGTGCAGGGACTCGTTCTCCGGGAACAGCTCCAGCATCGCCTTGTCGGTCTTGGCGATGTCCGAGGCCTCGCCGGACAGGGCCGCCCAGCGGAAGGGGCCCTTGCCCTCGCAGAAGAGGGGGCGGATGTAGGCGGGGACGAAGCCGGGGAAGGCGAACGCGCGGTCGTAGCCGGCCAGCTGGGCCTCGCCGCGGATGGAGTTGCCGTAGTCGAAGACCTCGGCGCCGGCGTCCATGAAGCCGACCATGGCCTCGACGTGCTTGGCCATGGACTCGCGGGCGCGGGTGGTGAACCCGGCCGGGTCCTTGGCCGCGTAGGCCGCCATGTCGTCGAAGTCGACGCCCACGGGGAGGTAGGAGAGCGGGTCGTGGGCGGAGGTCTGGTCCGTCACGATGTCGATCGGGGCGCCCTCGGCGAGCATCTGCGGGAGCAGCTCGGCGGCGTTGCCGAGGAGGCCGATGGAGAGCGGCTTGCGGGCGTCGCGGGCCTCGGTGGCCAGCTGCAGCGCGTGCCGCAGGTTGTCGGCCTTGACATCCAGGTAGCGGTGCTCGATGCGGCGCTCGATGGCGCGCGGGTCGACGTCGATGCAGATGGCGACGCCGTCGTTCATCGTCACGGCCAGCGGCTGGGCGCCGCCCATGCCGCCGAGGCCGGCGGTGAGGGTGATGGTGCCGGCCAGGGTGCCGCCGAACTTCTTCGCGGCGACGGCGGCGAAGGTCTCGTAGGTGCCCTGGAGGATGCCCTGGGTGCCGATGTAGATCCAGGAGCCGGCGGTCATCTGGCCGTACATGGTCAGGCCGAGGTGCTCCAGGCGGCGGAACTCCTCCCAGTTGGCCCAGTCGCCGACCAGGTTGGAGTTGGCGAGCAGGACGCGCGGCGCCCACTCGTGCGTCTGCATCACGCCGACCGGGCGGCCGGACTGGACGAGCATGGTCTCGTCCTGCTTGAGGGTCTGCAGGGTGCGGACCATCGCGTCGAACGAGCGCCAGTCGCGCGCCGCCTTGCCGGTGCCGCCGTAGACGACGAGCTTGTCGGGGTGCTCGGCGACCTCGGGGTCGAGGTTGTTCTGCAGCATCCGGAGGGCGGCCTCCTGCTGCCATCCCAGGGTGCTGAGCTCGGTGCCTCGCGCGGCCCGTACGGGGCGGGGTCCTGACATGGCGGTGCCTCCTCCGAATGTTGAGCAATCCATTCACATCCTGGCGCCTTGAATAGATCCAGTCAACAGCTGCGCGCGGGTCGGCGGAATGATGGGATGGCGACATGGACGCCTTACGGGACGCAGCCGGGGACGGGAACGCGGCGGAACGGGACGCCGCCCGGCGGCGGGACCTGGCCGTGCGGGCCGCCGTGGAGCAGGGGCTGCTGGACGCCGAGCCGCTGGTCTGCCTGCTCGACACCGCCGGGATCCGCGCCTCCGCCGCCGCCCTGACCGGGGCCTTCGCCGCCGCCACCGCCCCCGGGACGCCCGTGCTGCACGCCTTCGCCGCCAAGGCCGCCCCGCTCGTCCCCGTGCTGCGGCTGCTCGCCGACTGCGGCCTGGGCTGCGAGGTCGCCAGCTCCGGGGAACTGGCGCTGGCCCGGGCCGCCGGGATCCCGGCCGGGCGGATCGTGCTGGACTCCCCCGCCAAGACCACCGGCGAGCTCCGCGAGGCCCTGGCCCTCGGGATCGCCGTCAACGCCGACAACCACCAGGAGCTGGAACGGCTCGACGCCCTGATCGCGGCGGCCCCGACCCGCTCGCCCGTCGGCGTACGGATCAACCCCCAGACCGGCGCCGGCACCATCGACGCCCTCTCCACCGCCACCGCCACCTCGAAGTTCGGCATCGGCCTGCGCGACCCCGGCGCCCGCGCACGCCTCGTACGGGCCTGCCTGGACCGGCCCTGGATCACCCGGCTGCACGCCCACTCGGGCTCACAGGGCCTGCCGCTGCCCCTGATCGCACGGGGCGTACGGGAGCTGCACGCGCTGGCCGAGGAGATCAACGGGGCCGCGGGACACCGCCGGATCGACACCCTCGACATCGGCGGGGGCCTGCCGGTGAACTTCGCCTCCGACGAGCAGACCCCGACCTGGGCCGAGTACGCGGCCGCGCTGCGCGAAGCCGTCCCGCACCTGTTCGACGGCTCGTACGGGCTGGTCACGGAGTTCGGCCGGTCCCTGCTGGCCAAGCACGGCACGGTCCTCGCCCGCGTCGAGTACACCAAGTCCGCCGGCGGCCGCCCCATCGCCCTCACCCACGCCGGGGTGCAGGTGGCCACCCGCACGGTCTACGCCCCGGCGGCCTGGCCCCTGCGGATCCTCCCCTACGACGCCAAGGGCGCCCCGAAGACCGGCCCGCCGGTCGCCCAGGACGTCGCGGGCCCCGCCTGCTTCGCCGGGGACCTCCTGGCCACCGCCCGAGAACTGCCCGAGCTCGCCCCCGGCGACCTGATCGCCGTACCGGACACCGGGGCGTACTTCTTCACCGCCCACTACGGCTACAACAGCCTCCCGCGCCCCTCCGTCCACGGCTTCACCACCGGCCCCGCGGACACCGTCCGCTTCGCCCTGGCCCGCCCGGCGCAGACGACGGCCGAACTGGTGGCGGAGGCGGGCGGCGGCTTCGGGGACGCCCTGCTGTAGCGCTCCGCGCGCCCCCGGGGGCCGTCAGTCCACGAACAGCCCGCGCGCCGCGGCCCGGGCGTCGAAGGCCTCCAGCCGCGCCTGCGCGTCCGGCAGGGCGTCCGCCATGGCCTCCAGCAGCACCCGGCCCAGCAGCATCGGCGCGCACGCCGTGTCGAAGGCCAGCCCGGTGCCGACCGGCGCCGGGATCAGCAGGTCCGAGTACCGGGCGACGGGCGCGAACGCCGAGTCCGCCACCGTCACCGTCGTCAGCCCGGCCGCCCGGGCGTGCTCCAGGGCCTCCACCACCTCGCGCGGGTGACGGGGCAGCGCGAAGCACAGCAGCGCCGAGGCCCCGGCGCCGGCCGCCGCGTCGATCCGGTCGGCGAGCATCGAGCCGCCCTCGTCGAGGAGCCGCACGTCCGGGTGCACCTTGGCGGCGAAGTACGCGAACCCGCGCGCCTGCGAGGACGCCGCCCGCAGCCCGAGCACCGGCAGCGGGGCCGACCCGGCGAGCAGCCGGCCCGCCTCCTCCACCGGCGCCGGGTCCGCGAGCATCGTCGCCAGCCGGCGCAGGTTCTCGATCTCGCCCTCGACGGCCTGCTGGTACTCGTTGTACGACTCCTCGCGCGCGGCCCGCGGCGGCTCCGCCGGAGCCACCTCGCGCAGGTGCCGCCGCAGGGCGGGGTACCCGTCGAAGCCGAGGGCCACCGCGAACCGGGTCACCGACGGCTGGCTCACCCCGGCCAGCTCGGCGAGCTCCACGCTCGACAGGAAGGGCACCTCGGCCGCGCCGCGCACCATGCAGTGCGCGATCCGCCGCTGGGTCGGCGTCAGCCGGTGCCCCTCGAAGAGCTTCTGCAACCGCGCGGCCGGGTTGTCGCTCACCGCGGGCCCCTCCGTCCGTCCGAGTGAGATATTCAGTCAGGGTGCACTCTGCATGCGCTTATGCAAGACGGCAACCCGGTGCCCGCGATACGGGCGCCGGCCGAGCCGGCGACCGCGGGGGAGGAACGCGGAAAGGCCGGGGCTGGGCGGGGAGGAACACCGCGCAGCCCCGGAGGGATCGGCCGGGGCCGCCGTACCCCCGGGCCAGGCCCGGAGGGCGGGACGACGGCGGCCCCGCCGGGGACACGGGCCGGGTCAGGGCCGTCCGCGTCCTGGGGCACCCCGCCCCTCCGGGAGCCGCTCCGGAGGCGCACGGGCACCGCACATGTCGCCGACCGGACCCCCGAACCCCGGAGGGCCCCGCCGACGACACCACTGTGCCGGTGCCGTGTTAAGCGCGTGCTGCCACGACGTGTCGGGACCGTACCGTTTGCGCCAAGGGCCGGGAACAGACCCCGGCCCCGGCACCGCGGCCCCGCGCGAGGACCGCTTCGAGGACCGCTTCGAGGACTACTTCGCGGTCTTCGCCAGGAACGCCAGCAGGTCCTGACGGCTCACCACACCGGTCGGCTTGCCCTCGACCAGCACGATCGCCGCGTCCGCCTCACCGAGCACGGACATCAGTTCGGAGACCGGCTCGCCGGAGCCGACCTGCGGCAGCGGCGCGCTCATGTGCTTCTCCAGCGGGTCGCCCAGCGAGGCCCGCTGCGCGAACAGCGCCGCGAGGAGCTCCTTCTCGACGACCGAGCCGATGACCTCGGCGGCCATCACGTCCGGGTGGCCGGCGCCCGGCTTGACGATCGGCATCTGCGAGACGCCGTACTCCCGCAGCACCTCGATGGCCTGACCGACCGTCTCCTCCGGGTGCATGTGGACGAGCGACGGGATGCCGCCCTCCTTGTCCGCGAGGACGGCGCCGATGCGCGCGGCCGGACCGGCCTCCTCCAGGAAGCCGTGACCGGCCATCCACTCGTCCGAGAAGATCTTGCTCAGGTAACCGCGCCCGCTGTCCGGCAGCAGGACGACGACCACGTCGTCCGGCCCCAGGCCCTCGGCGGCGCGCAGCGCGGCGACGACCGCCATGCCGCAGGAGCCGCCGACCAGCAGGCCCTCCTCCTTGGCGAGGCGGCGGGTCATCTGGAAGGAGTCCTTGTCGGACACCGCGATGATCTCGTCCGTCACGTTCGGGTCGTAGGCGGTGGGCCAGAAGTCCTCGCCGACACCCTCGACGAGGTACGGACGGCCGCTGCCGCCGGAGTAGACGGAGCCCTCCGGGTCGGCGCCGATGACCTTGACCTTCCCACCGGACACCTCCTTGAGGTAGTTGCCGGTGCCGGAGATCGTGCCGCCGGTGCCGACGCCCGCCACGAAGTGCGTGATCTTCCCGTCCGTCTGCTCCCACAGCTCGGGACCGGTGGTCTCGTAGTGCGAACGGGGGTTGTTCGGGTTGCTGTACTGGTCCGGCTTCCAGGCGCCGGGCTCGCGCGCGAGGCGGTCGGAGACGTTGTAGTACGAGTCCGGGTGCTCGGGGTCGACGGCGGTCGGGCAGACCACGACCTCGGCGCCGTACGCGCGCATCACGTTGATCTTGTCCGTGGACACCTTGTCAGGGCAGACGAAGATGCACTTGTAGCCCTTCTGCTGGGCCACGATGGCGAGTCCTACGCCCGTGTTGCCGCTGGTCGGCTCAACGATGGTGCCACCCGGCTTGAGGGCACCGCTCGCCTCGGCGGCCTCGATCATCCGGACGGCGATCCGGTCCTTCACGGAACCACCGGGGTTGAAGTACTCGACCTTGGCAAGCACGGTGGCCTGCAGGCCTTCGGTCACGCGGTTGAGCTTCACCAGCGGGGTGTTGCCGACGAGGCTGATCATCGAGTCGTGGAATTGCACCATGTTCTCCAAGAAGGGGACTCCACGGGTTCTCCGGGAGGTCCGGCCAGAGTATGCGGAAAGGGATTGGCCGACCGGCAGTACGGGGCAGGAAGGTCAACACGACCGAGGAGGTGGCCTGAGAGGTGTCCAGAGCGAGAACGGCCCGCCGGATCGCGGCGGGGGCAGCGTACGGCGGGGGCGGACTCGGGCTGGTCGGTGTGGCCGCGGTGGGGCTGGTGCTGGCGGAGGTGCAGTTCGCCAAGCGGACGGTGGGCACGGGCCTGCCGGACCCGCCGCGCGCGGACGGCCTGTACGGCGGCGAGTTCGGCGGGCCGGAGCTGAGCCCGGGGCCGCTGCGGATGGCGATGCTGGGCGACTCGACGGCCGCGGGGCTCGGCGTACGGCGCGCCCGCCAGACGCCGGGGGCGCTGCTCGCCTCGGGGCTGGCGGCGGTGGCGGAGCGGCCGGTGGAGCTGCGGAACGTGGCGCTGTCGGGGGCGATGTCGGACGACCTGGACCGCCAGGTGTCGCTGCTGCTGGACGGGGACGGACCGGCGCCGGACGTGTCCGTGGTCATCATCGGGGCGAACGACGTGACCCGGCGGATGCCGCTGACGCAGTCGGTGCGGCTGCTGACGGCCGCCGTACGCCGGCTGCGGCTGGCCGGGTCGGAGGTGGTGGTCGGCACCTGTCCCGACCTGGGCACGATCGAACCGGTCTACCAGCCGCTGCGGTGGATGGCCCGGCGGGTGTCGCGGCAGCTGGCGGCCGCGCAGACCATCGGGGTGGTCGCGCTGGGCGCGCGGACGGTCTCGATGGGGGACATGCTGGGCCCCGAGTTCGCGGCGAACCCCCGGGAGATGTTCGGCCCCGACTCCTACCACCCCTCGGCGGAGGGCTACGCGACGGCGGCGATGGCCGTCCTGCCGACCCTGTGCGCGGCGCTGGGCGTGTGGCCCGAGTCGGACCGGCTGGACGTCTCCCGCAACGAGGACATGCTCCCGGTGGCCGAGGCCGCCTCGGCGGCGGCGGGCGAACCGGGCACGGAGGTCACGGCGGCCCGCGGCCCGTGGGCCCTGCTGAAACACCGCCGGCGCAGGCGCCTCCCGGCGGAGCCGGCCCGGGAGCCGGCGGCGCCGTCGGGGGCGGGGGCGCCGGGGGCGTGATGCGGGCACGCCATCGCCCGCCGGTGTCTGCCCACCCGCCTCCCCGGGTGTGGGCCGGTGGGTGGGGGCGGGGTCCCGGCGGGGCGGTCTCGGAGAAGGGTTGGGGGTTTCCCGCCAGTCTCATCGTCCTTCCGCGTCGGGCCGGCCTGTCAACGGCGCT